>QHSV01000009.1 GCA_003221655.1 Candidatus Rokuibacteriota bacterium | reverse complement strand
TCGACCAGGCGCAGCGCGCGGGCCAGCGCGAACTCGAGGTCGCTGTAGCCTCCGCCCTTGCCGAGGCGCGCGCCGGTGGGATGCACCGCGACGCTGCCGGCCACGATCAGATCGATGCGCCCGATCGCATTGGGCGCCACCGGCACGCCGAGCACCGTCGCGCCCTTGATCGTCGCCGCCTGCGCGAGCTTGCCCCCGAGCGTTCGAGGGTCCAGTCGCAGGAAGCACCGCTCCGTGCGCAGACGCGGGACCGCCATCAAGACCGTTTTGCCGTCCCGGAGGGCCGCCAGGCGGACGGCGCGCTGCGGGGCGTCGGGGTTGCATTTGATCCGTCGCGCGGCCTGCCACTCCGGCAGCTCGGTCAGTCGGCGTGCTGCCACCTCGGCGCCCGCGAAGTTCGGAATCCGGTCGTGAAGGGGCAGGGGAAAGCGCGCCACGCGGCGCGCCGTGAGGAGCGCCCAGATGCGCTCGCGGATTTCCGGCTTTCCGCTCAAACGACGCTCTTCTCCGCGACGAGCTCGATGCGGTCGGGCGGGCCCGACACGTGAGGGACCGCGCGCGTCAGCACGTCGGCGAGCCTGGCACCGCACCAGCCGCCGGCGACCGCGGCCGCCAGCGCGAGCGCCAGCCCGAGCGCCGTGTCGGTCGACGTTGGGAGCGCGTGGCTCAGCGCTGGCCATCGCGCGAGCACGCCGCCCGAGACGGCCGCGAGGGCGGCCCCGAAGACGACCGCGGCGAGTCGCCACCGCCTTAGCGGGTCCGCGACCATCATGAGCGCCGCCGGAACGAGTGGGATCAGCCGCATCACGAGTGCGAACGTGAAGGCGAGCGATCCCAGGACCGCGTGGGTGAAGAAGAAGACGGCGCCCCGACGGAAGGCGGTCTGGGTCGACTGATCGACCATGATGTAGAAGGTGCCCAGGAGCAGGATCCCGCTGGCCGCGAGCGCGGCCCAGCGCGCCCTGCCGACCTCGTACACCTCGAGCGCGATGAGGAGGCCGCCGAGGTTCGAGACCTGGGAGCCCGCGAGCGCCAGGAGGTGTGGCGGGCTCCAGAGCGTCACGTCGAGGCCGAATAGACGATGCCACAGGTCGTCGATGGGCGCGGCCAGCAGGACGATCGCCATCCCCCACCACGCCAGGTGAAAGCCCCGAGTGCCGGTGAGCCCGGCGACCGTGACGGTGCCCGGCTCCCCCATCTCGCGTCGCGTCCGGCGCGTCTCCACGACGAGGACGCCGAGCGAGATCGCGGCCGCCGCCGCCACCGCCAGGTAGGTCATGAGATGCGGGGCGATCCAGAAGGAGTCGCGGCCGATCACGAGGTGCCAGCGGATGTCCCACCCGACACCCCAGCCAACGACGAGTTTCGCGGCGAGCAACGCCCAGAGCGCGCGGCGCCGGAGGCTCATCCGCACGACGTCATGATACACTGCGCGTCGCAGTGATTGCGCCGTGGTGCTGGGACCTCATCGAGCCGTATCTCAAGCGCAATCTGGTCAACCGCGGCATCGCGCGCCCCACGCGCCGGCAGATCCTCGAGGAGTTTGTCCGCGTGTGGCCCGAGTTCACCGCGACCATCGGCGTGCAGGAGCCGTGGGCGGGGACGATCCGCTTCAAATGGCTCGTGCGGCTGCCCTCCAGCGAGATGGCGCCGATGCTGGACGATCCCACCGGGTGGCTCGGCGACCGGTACGGCGGAGGCAAGTTCAAGATGAACCTGCACCACGGAATGCATTTCGTGAATACGCGGAACTTCAAGCCTGAGGGTGACCCCCGCTGGAGCGACGCGCCGGCCCTCGACCTGTAGCGTCAGACTATCCTGTAGCGTCAGATTATGGAGACGTGGATATGCCGAGCGACGAGACGCGGCGCCTGTTGAAGCTGTTCGGCGTGGCGGTGACCAACCTGGAGGACGCGATCGACCACCGTGCGCCCATGGACGAGATCATGAAGTGGGACCAGGAGGTCGCGGAGCGGACACGCGAGACGATCGCCTTCGTCGAGCGCTTGCGGAGCCGGCGCATCGGCTGATGGCGGCGCGCGTCGACGCATCGGGCGTCGCGGTGGAGCTGCCGCGCCCTCCGCGGCGGATCGTGTCGCTGGTCCCGAGCACCACCGAGATCCTCTGCGCGCTGGGGCTCGGCGAGGCGCTCGTGGGGGTCACGGTCTATTGCGTCGAGCCGCGCGACGTGGTCCGCGGGAAGACCCGGATCGGCGGTGAGAAGAATCCTGATCTCGAGAAGATCCGCGCGCTCGAGCCGGACCTCGTCATCGCCAACATCGAGGAGAACGTCCGCGATGACATCGACCGGCTGCGCGCGTGGTCCATTCCCGTCTGGGTCACGTACCCGCGCACGGTCGCCGAGGGCATCCAGCTCATCGGCGAGCTCGGTGAGCTGACGGGCTCGCCGGCGCGTGCGGCGGAGCTACTGCGGGACATCGAGCCGCTGCACGAGCGCGTCAGGATGGCCACGGCGCGTCGGCCACCGGTCGCGGTGTTCTACCCGATCTGGCGCGGGCCGTACATGACGATCAACAGCGACACGTACATCCACGACATGCTGCGGGTCTGCGGGGCGAGGAACATTTTCGCGGACCGACCGGAGCGCTATCCGACCGTGACGCTGGACGAGGTTGCCACACGCCGGCCCGACGTCATCCTCCTGCCGGACGAGCCGTTCCGTTTCCGGCGCGCCCATCTCGCGGACTTCGCGACGTACGCCAACGTGCCGGCGGTGCGCGACGGGCGGATTCACCTCGTGGATGGCAAGCCCTTCTCCTGGCACGGGCCCCGGATCGCGGAGGCCCTCCGCCGGCTGCCAGGGCTGATCGACCCGGCCGCTACCGCCTCTTGACCGGAAGGATCCAGTCGAGCCAGGGCGCGGCGGCGGCCAAGAAGAGACCGGGAATCGCGACGCCGGCGACCAGGCCGACGATCGACAGGAAGACCAGCGAGATCAGCATGCTGCACGTGTCGAGCAATAAGGCCATAGGGATTGCCGTCATTCGACCTCGAGGACCATCTCGATCTCGACTGGAATGCCGACGGGCAGCTCGGCCATGCCGACGGCCGAGCGGGCGTGCTTGCCGATGGCCTCGCCGAACACCTCGACCATCAGGTCGGAGAAGCCGTTGATCACCTTCGGCTGATCGCCGAAGCCCTCCGCCGAGTTCACCATGCCGAGGACCTTGACGACGCGCCGAACTTTGTCGAGACTGCCGAGATTCGCGCGGACCGTCGCGAGCAACGAGAGGCCTACGTCACGCGCGACCCCGTAGCCCTGCTCGACCGAGAGATCCTTACCGACCTTGCCCCGAACGGTCGCCTTGCCGTCGCGGACCGGACCGTGGCCCGAGACGAAGAGCAAATTCCCGGCCCGCACGGCGCCGACGTAGTTCGCCATCGGCGTGGCGGGCTGCGGGAGCGTGATGTTCCTTTCCTTGAGGCGTCCCTCTGCGCTCATCGACGTCCGTCCTCCACGAGTGAATGACAGCAGTCGCGTCATCGTGGCACACTACCTCGTGCCCGTCAAACCTTCGCCGGTGACGCCGGTCCCGGCCGCGACGCTCGTCCTGCTTCGTGATCGCTCCGTGGACGTAGTCGAGGTTCTCCTGATCCGGCGCCATGGCGCGAGCAAATTCGCCGCCGGCGACTTCGTGTTCCCGGGAGGGAAAATCGAGCTCAGCGACGGTCCTGCCGACGCCGCCGGGTGGTGCCGCGGCGTCGACGCGGCGCAGGCCGCGCGTGCGCTCCGTCTCGAGGACGCACCCGACGCGGCGCTGGGTCACTGGATCGGCGTCATCCGCGAAACGTTCGAGGAGGCGGGCATCCTGCTCGCCTACGCGGAGGGCGGCCGCCTCGCACGCGTCGACGACCAGCGCTACGTGATCTATCGCCACGCGTGCCAGAAGGATCACCGCGCGTTCTGGGAGATGCTCCGGGCGGAGCGACTCACGCTCGCGACGGACCGGCTCGTGTACTTCGCCCACTGGATCACGCCGGAAACGCAGCCCCTCCGCTTCGACACCCGCTTCTTCGCAGCCGCGATGCCGCCAGGACAGGACGCCGTCGCCGACGAGCACGAGATCACCGAGGTCCGGTGGCTCGCCCCGCGCGAGGCGCTCGATTCGAGCGCCCGGGGCGAGCTGTCGCTGCGTAATCCGACGGTGAAGAACCTGGAGCTCTTCGACGGCGCCCCCTCGGCCGCCGCCGCGCTCGAGCGACTGCACGGACGCGAGGTGCCGACCATTCTTCCGCGCGTGATCATCGAGGGGGCGAGGCGGCGCGTCCTCCTGCCGGGCGACGCCGGCTACGAGTGAGCGGGGGGGTGTGGGGGGCCATCTCGGGCCCCCCACTCAAAAGTAAGCCAGCAGGCGCCCGCAGGCGATCACGCCCGTCCAGAGCATCAGCGAGAGCCCGGCTGCGAAGCGCGCCGCGAGAGGTGCGCGCGCATTGTGGTCCCACGCGGCGACCCGCCGGAACGGCCGGAGGTGGAAGGCCGCGGCGTTCAGGACCGCCGCAACGAGCAGGATGAGCTTCAGCCTGAATGCCGGGTTCCCGGCGAACTCGGTCGCGTGGGCGACGAACATGAGGGCGCCGGTCGGCACGATGAGGAGCACGCTCGCCCGCGCCCAGGGTAGGAGGTGGTGCTCCATGCCGGTCACCGGGAGCTGCCGCGAAAGTCCGAGCAGCCTCAGGTCGAACATCGCCGCGCTGCCGACGAGGACAACGAAGCCGATGATGTGGAGGATCTCGACGATCGGATAGAGCCACAGCGACTGCCGCATCGCCGTAGCGGCCGCCGTGGTCTCGAGCCAGGCGAGCCAGCCGAGGGTCCCGGCCTGGGTCAACGGAGCTCGACCGTCGCGCCGTCGATCGTGATGCGCTCGGCCCGCATCTCGTCCTCGGTGCTCCGGTGCGGATAGCCGACGACCGTGGCCCTGGCTCCGACCCGCAGCTTGGAAGCGGGCAGTCCGCGGTGTTCCATGCGGGTCGGGGGCGCCAGCACGACGCTCCAGACCTTCCCCGGCACCTCCAGGCGCACGTGTCCGTGGGGATGCTCGTACCCGGCTTCCTTGATGGTGCCGGTGAGCGCGAGCTCCTTGGTCGAGTCGTAGCTGCTCCAGCCGTGGTGCGCGGCGACCGGAGAGACACCGACGGCCAGCAGCAGGAGACCGACCCCCGCGAAGCGTCGCATCGCTACTACGCCGTTCACTTCGAGACTCCTTGACCCGGGTGGCGGGCGTTGACGAGCACCGCCATGTTCCCGTAAGGGTGCTTGTTCTCGAGCATGAGCTGGTGGCACCGGGGAATGTCGTCGAAGGCGTAGGTGTGGCTGAGACACGGATCCACCTTGCCTTCGCTGACGAGCTTCGTGACGTCGGCGGCCTGCGCGTCGTTGGAGAGATGGCTGCCCTGGAAGCGCTTCTGGCGCATCCAGTGATAGCGAAGGTCCATCGTCGCGGTGTAGCCGGTGGTGCCGGCGCAGATGACGACCATGCCGCCGGTCGCGCAGACGAAAACCGACGTCGGCAGCGTCGACTCGCCGGGATGCTCGAAGACGATCCTCGGGCTGACTCGCTCGCCGAGGCCGTCCCAGACGGCCTTGCCGAACGCCCTCGCGCCCTTCGCCCATTCGCCGTAGGCCTTCGCGTCCTCGGTGCTGGGCATCGCGCCCCAGTGCGTGAACTGGCTGCGGTTCACGACCGCCACGGCGCCGTGCTCCTGGCAGAACTTGCGCTTCGCATCGTCGGAGACGACCGCGACCGCGCGCCCGCCGACGGCGCGCGTGATCTCGAGCGCCATGCTGCCGAGACCGCCGGCGGCTCCCCACACGAGGACGACGTCGCCGGACTCGACCACGTGGGGCGGCCAGCCCATGAGCATCCGGTAGGCCGTAGAGGCGCAGAGCAGAAAGCAGCCCGCTTCCTCCCAGGTCAGGCGCTTCGGCTTTGCAACGCATTGATGGGCCTGGCAGCGGGCGAACTGGCAGAAGCTTCCGTAGTTGGTCTGGTAGCCCCAGATCCGCGTGCTCTCGGCGAGCATCGGATCCTTGCCCGAGCGCACCCAGGGGTCGTCGGGGCGCCACCAGCCACTGTGCACGACCACGTCGTCACCGACCCTGACGTTCCTCACGTCCCGCCCGACGGCCCAGACGATCCCCGAGCAGTCGCTACCGCCGGCGTGGAAATCCTCGGGCTCGCCCGCCCGCTGGCGCTCGGCGATCACGTCGAGCGGCGTCCCCAGCGCAGCCCAGACGTTGTTGTAGTTGATGCCCGAGGCCATGACGTAGATCAGCACCTCGTCCGGACCGAGTGTCGGCGTCGGGATGACCTCGCGCCGCCAGGCATCGCGCGGCTGACCGAAGCGGTTCTGTCGAACGAGGTGCGCGTGCATCCGCGTCGGGACCTCGCCGAGTGGCGGTCGCTCTCCGAGCTCGCAAAGGTCGATCATGCGTTGAATCCTCTTCGGCCCATCTACCCGTTGAATTCTTTGACCAGCCGCGGGAGCCTGGGATCGTCGAGGCCCGGCTGATAGGGTTGGTAGAGCGCGGTGCTGTCGAGGAGCCCGGCGTAGCGCTCCGTGAGCCGGCGGCCGATCGTCTCGTAGGTCCCGGTGACCGCGAAGGTGTCGAGCATCTCGTCGGTGATCAAGTCGGCCATGCCTTGCCAGTCACCCTCGACGGACTTTCGATGGAGCGCCGGCGTGAGGTCTTGCCAGCCGTGGGCCGCGAGCACAGGCTCGTAGGTCCGCGTGGAGGCATAGAACGCGATCTGCTGCTTGACCGATTGCCGGTTCCGCGCCAGCTCCTCCTCGGTGTCACCGACGACCGCGAAGCTCGCGGTGGTGAAGGTGAAGTCCGTCCGCTTCCGACCCGAGGTCTTGAGTCCTTCGTCGACGGCGGGGTGGACGTACTCGCGCAGGTACTTCGGACTGTTGAACGGGTGCACGTGCAGGCCGTCGCAGACCTCGCCGGCGATCCGGCACATGTAGTGGTTGACCCCCGCGATGTAGATCGGCACCTTCGGCGCCGCGATCGGTCCCGGATTGAAGAAGGGCGTCATCAGATCGAAGCGATAGAATTGACCCTTGAAGGCGAGCTTCGTCCCGTTCTGCCAGCAGTCCCAAATGTGCCGCAACGCCAGAACGATCTCGCGCATCTTCGGCCCGGGCGACTCGAACTTCACCGAGAAGCGCCGCTCATTGTGTCCCTTGACCTGCGTGCCGAGCCCGAGGATGAAGCGGCCGTCGGAAGCCTTCTGAAGATCCCATGCGATGTGCGCGAGGATCATCGGGCTTCGCGGGAAGGCCACGGCGATCGCCGTGCCCAGGCGGATGTGCGTCGTGGCGCCGGCCGCGACTGCGAGCGGCAGGAACGGGTCGTGCTGGGTCTCGGAGGACCAGAGGCAGTCGTAGCCGAGCGCCTCGACCTTCCGCGCGTAGGCGGGGATGGACTTCAGATCGTGGGTCAGCATGCCGACGTCGAGCTTTACGGGGCCTCTCCTTGGGTCGGGATAGGCCATTGTAACGGACTGGGCCGGCCCTTGGGCCTCCTCAGTGCCGGCGGGTGACCAGCATCACGAAGATCATGGCGTGGGTGACGAGCAGCGCCGGGACGGCGACCGTCGGAATGTAATACGCGGCTCCGAGCTGCACCTGGAGTCGAGTGCCCTGGAAGAGGGCGTTGAGCAGGTCCAGCGTCCCCACCGCGCTGAAGAGCCAGACAAGCGCGAGCGCGATCGGCCACCGCGCCCGGAGGGCGACGATGGCGAGCAGCGCCAGCAGCGCCGCCAGCAGATCGCCGTAGGCCGCGGGCACCGCGAACTCGGGGGGGAGCGCTCCGCCGACGACCGTAGGAACGAGGAACACCATCCCGAGATAGCGCGTCGCGTGGAGAAAGAGCAATGGTGTCAGCGCGCTCGCCAGCGGGAGCGCCGCGAGGCGTGGCGCGACGTACCAGCGGGCGATGAGGCCGTAGATGACCAGGCTGAGCAGGAACTGAAGGCCGAAGATCTGAGATGGGCTCATGGTGTCCTCCGGAGGCGCCAGGCGCCTTGATGAAGTGCGACCGTGACGACGGTCCCGAAGAGCGCGAGCGCCAGCGCCATCACAACGAAGATCGAGGAGAGGCCGCCGCCCAGCACGCGAACGGCGATCCAGCCGCCGCCCGCCGCGACGACGAGGCGGCTCAGCCCGGCGACGAGCGGCCACCGCAGGCGCCCGGCGCCCTGTGAGGCGAAGTAGAGGGCGAGCCCCAGCCCGAAGAAGCCGTAGGTGGGCCCGACGATCCTCAGATACGTCGCGCCAGTGCTGAGCACGTCGGGCTCGGCGCTGAAGAGCGCGAGCCACCCATGTGGGAAGAGCGCCGCGACGAGCCCGATCGACTCCGTGACGCCCGCCGCCATCGCGGCGCCTGTCCACGCGACGCGCCGTGCTCGCGCGTCCTGGCCCGCGCCGAAGTTGGTCCCGACCATCGTGACGAGAGCCGAGCCGAAGCCGAAGACGAGCGGAATCTGGAGGTACTCGAGGCGCACGCCCATGCCGTATCCGGCGAGCGCGAAGGTGCCGAAGGATCCGACCAGCGCCGTGAGGAGCACGATGGTCAAATTCGTCTGGATGTTGTTGACGAGGCTCGGCGCGCCGACGCGCAGGATGTCCCGGAACAGGGCGCGCTCGAAGCGAACCGTCCAGGGCGACAGTCGGACCAGGCTCCGGCCGGACACGAGGTAGGCGAAGAACACGAGCGTCCCGACCGCGTAGTAGGCGACGACGGCCACCGCCGCGCCCGTGACGCCCAGCCGGGGAAACGGGCCCCAGCCGAAGATGAGGGCAGGCGAGAGCGTCACGAGGATCGGGCTTCCGCCGAGCACCACGCTGGCCGGGAGCAGCATGTTCCCGGTGCCGCGCACGACGCTGGCGAGCGTGTTGAAGAGCCAGACCGCCACCGCGCCCGCGAAGATGACGTTCGAGTAGGCGAGCGCCGCCTCGAGGGCGCCGGCGCGCGCGCCCATCGCGCCATAGATCGCGCGCCCGCCGGCGAGCGCGACGTGATCGCGACCTGGGCGACGAGCATGACGACGTTGGGCGCGGCCAGGGCGAGCAGCGTCGGCGCGATGGGGCCTTCCAGCAGCCGGCGAGTCCGGGGGTCCATGTGACTATGAATTCCGATCTGCCTACTAATAGTATAGTGACTAGCTTTTATGTCAAGACCCCGGTAGACTCGAGGCATGCCCAAGCGATATGGTCAGGCCTGCCCGGTGGCGAAGTCGCTCGAGGTGGTCGGCGACCGCTGGACCCTGCTGCTCGTCCGGGATCTCTTGCCGGGTCCCCGGCGGTTCCAGGATCTCCAGCAGAGCCTCGCCGGGATCCCTCCCAACATTCTCTCGGGCCGCCTCAAGCTGATGGAAGAGCACGCGCTGGTGGCGCGAAGGTTCTACTCCGAGCATCCGCCGCGGGCCGAGTACGTGCTGACCGACAAGGGGCGCGAGCTGGGGGTGGTCGTGGGCGCCCTCGCGGCGTGGGGCTCCCGCCACGTCCACCGGCAGACGGCGCTGGTGCACGCCGAGTGCGGGCATCCGGTGGAGATCAAGTACTTCTGCCCCCGGTGCGCCGACCGCGTCCGGGGCGTCGCGGTCGAGCTTCGTCGACGGGCGGCGACGGGCAAGGCGGCAACGCGCGCTAGATCTGGCCGCGACGCTTCGCTGGATGAGCGGCGGCAATACCGGCGCACCGGACTCCGCGTACTCGCGGTGAAGCGGTTGAGCATTTCCTGGGCTCCGCGCGGCGTTTCTTCGCGAATCGCGTCGGGAGCGATGGGCGGCCGGAGGGCGCGGACTCGCCTCGGCGAACGGGCTGGCGATCACGGACGCTACTCGAGACGGTAGAGCTTCGCCGCGTTCCGATGCGCGACGCGCTCGGCGGCGTCCGGCTGGAGCTCGCCGAGGATCCGACGTGTCCACCGAAACAGTCGATCGAGCATCGCCGGCTCGAAGAGCCGGGCGGCCCAGATGTCCACGCCGATCAAGAAACGGTCGGGCATTTTCTCGATGAGCGCCTTCCAGCCTGGATCGAAGGGGCCGGTCTCGGAGGCGAGTGCAGGCGTCCGCTGGAAGTGCATGCCGGAGAGATCCACGAAGAGATTAGCGTTGCGCATCAGGAGCCGATCGACACGGCCGGGCGGACCTTCGCCGGCGTGGGCGAGGACGACCGTGGTCTTCCGATGAGCGGCGAGGGCGCGATCGAGGGCGGTCTCCGCCGCATCGGTCAGCTCGTAGTGGATGACGATCGGCACGCCGAACGTCCCCGCGACGTCGAGGATCTTGCCGAAGGCGGCGCCGGTCGGGTCGCGGTCGATCGTGCGGCGACCGACCTGGCGCAGGTGGACCTCTCCGATCACTCGGGGCCGGCCTCGGTCCAGCTGGACCGCGAGCTGGCTCGCGGCGCTCTCAGATGTCGGGTCGGGCAGCGGCAGGCCGGCAATCACGCGATCGGGATACTTCTTGCTCGCCGCCGTCATCCAGGCTGTGTCGTCCTTCTGCAGCCCGCCAACGCCCAGGAGCACCACCTTGACGACGTTATGCCGCTTCATCGCCGCGACGTACGCGTCGATCGCGGTCGCGTTCGGTACGTGCGAGTGGGCGTCGATCAGCGGTCCCCCGTAGTCAGCGCCCCACGCCGGCCCTGCGGCGAGCAGCACGCCAAGCACGAGGGAGCCTATGAAGCGGCTCGTGCGGACCCGCATCACGTCAGATGATGCCGTCTCGTGTGAGCGCGTGGAGCTCGGCCTCGTCGAGGCCGAGCGATCCGTAGACGTCGCGGTTGTGTGCCCCGAGCGCGGGTCCCGCCCAGCTCAGCGTCGCGGGGGTCTCCCCGAGACGCGGCGTGGGCGCTGTCATGCGCACGGTCCCGAGGTCGGGATCCGGGACGTCCACGAGGATCCCGCGTCCGAGCACGTGGGGATCCTTGGTGATGTCGGCGATGTCGTAGACCGGGGCCGCCGTGAGGTCCGTCGTCTCGAAAAGGCGGAGCATCTCGTCGAGCGTGCGGGACCCGATGGCGCCGGCGAGCGCTGCATCCACGAGGTCGTTGTGGGCGACGCGCGCGTCGTTGGTCGCGAAGCGCGGGTCGCTCAGCAAATTTCCGAGGTCCAGGCCCTCGAAGAGGGCGGTCGCCGAGGCGGGTGTCGACGCCGACAGCGCGACCCACTTGCCGTCACGCGTCTGGTAGGTCCCGCGCGGGCTCGCGTTGTCGGACTGGTTGCCGTGGCGCGCTCTCACCGTGCCGTCGAGCGCGTGCTCCGCGGCGGTTGGCCCCAGCACGGAAAGCAGCGGCTCGGAGAGGGAGATGTCGATCACCTGGCCACGTCCCGAGACGTGATCGCGGAGACGCAGCGCAGCCAGGACGGCAGCCGTGCCCGAGAGCGCGGCGACCATGTCGGCCATCGGAAACGAGGGGAGCGTCGGCGGCCCGTCGGCCGGGCCGGTCGATGCCGCAAAGCCGCTCATCGCCTCGACCATCGTGCCGAACCCCGGCCGGCGCCGATACGGGCCGTCCTGGCCCCAACCGGACACGCGGGCGAAGACGAGGCGGGGATTGTCCTTGAACAGGACGTCCCAGCCGAGCCCCCACTTTTCGAAGGTACCGGGGAGGAAGTTCTCGATGAGGACGTCAGCGCTCAGGCTCAGACGCCGAAGGAGCGCCTGACCTCGCGGATGGGCGAGGTTCAGCGTGACCGAGCGCTTTCCGCGCGCGTACACTTTCCACCAGAGCTCTCCACGGTCTCGGAGCCATGTGCGCAGCGGGTCGCCCCCGCGCGGGTTCTCGACCTTGATCACGTCGGCGCCGTGGTCGGCGAGGATGGTCGCGAGCACACCGCCGGCGATCAGGCGGGAGCAGTCGATGACCCGCAACCCGACGAGGGCGCCGCTCACGTACGGGAGGACGTCTTGAAGTGTTGCGTCAGCTTGTCCATGATGCGGGCGAGCGCCTCGTTCTCGGTACGTCCGGTGGCCTGGACACCCCAGGCGATGGCGACGGCGACCCACTCGCCCAGTTCGTTCCGATGCACCTCGATCTCGAACTGCATGCCCGCCACTGTACATCAGAAAGCGCCAGCGGGGCCCCGCAGGTGTGGGTCGGGCGGGCCGAGGACACACCCGCCCCTAGTGGCTGCGCGGAAGAGTCGGATGGCCCGCGGCCGCGTCCGCGATCGTGTGGTCGTTGTCGGCCGGGACGGCGCCGCTCACGCCCACCGCGCCGACGATCCGCCCGTCCTCCACCAGCGGGACCGCGCCTCTGCCGAAGACGAATCGATAGTCGCCGAGCGGCGCAACGTTGTCGGCGAAGAGCTGGCGCTTGCCGAACCGCTCTTCGAGGTCGCGCGTCGTTGCCTGGAAGGCCGCCGCCGCATTGGCCTTCGCGCGAGCGATCTCGGGCGTCACCCAGAGGGCGCCGTCCATACGGTCGCCGCCGATCAGGTGACCGGCGTCATCGACGACCGCGATGGCGACGTTGAATCCAAGCGCCCGCGCCTCGACAAGACCCCGTTCGATGCACTCGCGGGCCCGGTCCCGTGTGAGCGCCATTCTCAGGGGACTTCCACCCAGATCTCTCCGCCCTCGACCGTCACGGGATAACTGGCGACGCGCGCGCCGCGCGTCGGCATCACACACTCGCCCGACCTCACGTCGTACATCCAGCCGTGCCAGGGACAGGCGAGCCGAGCACCCGAGAGCCGTCCCTCGCCGAGGGGACCGCCCTGATGGGGGCACTCGTCACTGCACGCGAAGACCTCGTCCTGGACCCGTGCGAGCACAACGCGCGTGCCGCCGGCCTCGACCAGCTTCAGCTGGCCCGCCGGGAGGTCGTCCATCCGGCCGACGCGGCAGCGACTCACATCTCATCCTTCACGACGAAGGCGCGGTAGAGCCCGCTCATGTACTGCCAGCGCATCTCCGTGGCCTGGCGGACCGCGTCGACCGCCTCCGCCTGGCGCGTGGGGCTCGTGCAGTGGCGCTCGACGATCTGGTAGCCGCGCTCGCCGTGGACCTCGTCAGCCTCGATATGGATCGCGAAGAACTCGACTTCGTGATCGGTGAAGCGATAATGCGTCTTGAGCGGGGGCAGGTTGCGCTGGTAGATGCCCGGCACCTGGGACTCGAGCCCGACGAGGAGCCCCGCCGCCGCGATGTGGAACGGTTGATGGGACATCTCGAAGCACCACGCGGTGAGGCCGCGAGTCGTCGGGAGCTGCTGCTTGGACTCCACCTCGGCCCGCGAGACACCGCACGCCTCCGCGAAGCGGATCAACAGGTCGACGTGCTTGGTGCCGGACTCTTCCTCGATGATGTTCTCGAGCAGGAAGTCCCGCGCGTCCGGATCCGGGCATTGGCCGTATACGGTGGCGCACCAGCGCGGGAATTGCGAGACGTACTGGTGATGCTGCGCCGCCCAGGCGCCGAGCTGGGCACGCGTGAGCTCACCCTTCACCCACTTCTCCGTGAACGGGTTCAGGCGGCTGTGGCGGGCGCTGACGGCGCCCTCGAGTTGTGTGCGGAACTGACTCTTGCTCATGGGCTCCTCCTCGCACGAGGCCGGGCGGTCGAGGAACCTAATGGCATATGACCAGGAGACAAGTCAAGCGCGGGGTGGAGCGGATGGCGAAGGGGGGCGAGCGTGCCTAGAGCGCCGTGACGCGATTCGGGCCGAGTCCCTTCGCTTCGCTGAGCGCTCGCTGGGCCGCCGCGATCAAGCCCTCTGCCGACGCCGCGTCGGCGGGGAGGCCGGCGACGCCGAAGCTGGCCGTGACCGTGCCGTGCGCGAAGGGATGGCTCTCGATGAGCCCGCGAATCCGCTGGGAGTAGGTGACGGCGCCGGCCTTCGGCGTGTTGGCGAGGAGCGCCGCGAAATCGTCGCCGTCCAGGCGGGCGATGATCGTGAAGCTCCGCGAGTGCTTGACGAGCTGGCGTGCCACCTCCCGGAGCACCTCGTCGCTCAGGGCCGGCCCCCGATCCGCGTTCAGCTGCTTGAAGCGATCGATGTTCAAGACGACGAGCGAGAGGGGGTGGCCGAACCGCGTGTGGCGCTTAACCTCCTCGTCGATCCGCAGGGCGAAGTAGCGCCGGTTGTAGAGCTCGGTCAGACTGTCCCGGAACGAGAGATCCTCGAGTCGAGCGCTGCGGATGGCGACCGCCGCCTGGGAGGCGAGCGCGCGGATCAGCTTCTCGTGGTCGGGCTCGAACGGAACGATCGCACCGGAGTCGTCGATGGCGTTCAGGAGCTCGAGCACGCCGACGATGCTGCCGGTCAGATCTTGCAAGGGGACGACGAGCACCGAGCGCGTCGAGTAGTCGCTGGCGGTGTCGAATCGCTGGTTGAACGTCCGGGTCTCGTGCACGCCGCTCGCGTACGCGTCGGCGACGTTGATGAGCGCTCCAGTCTGCGCCACGTGCCCGGCGAGGCTCGGCTCGCTCAGCCGCAGGGGCTCGGCCTGGAGCCGCTGCTGCATCTCGGATTTCCCCAGCTTTCGCTCGAGGAGATCGTTCTGCACCACCGCGAAGCGGAGGTGATCGCCCTCGCACAGAAACAGTGTGCCGGCCTCGGCCCGCGTGAACCGTCGCGCCGCCTCGAGGATCCGGTCGAGCAGGGCGTACAGGTCGCGCTCGTTCGTCAGCGCGAGGCCGATCTCGATGAGCTCCTCGAGGAGCTGTTCGCGGTCGATCATCGTCGGTGGGTTCACGGGACGGCCACCCGGTTTCGGCCGAGCCGCTTGGCGTCGTAGAGGGCCCGGTCGGCGGCGACGATGAGATCGTCGATGGTCGTCGCGTCCTCCGGCAGGCTGGCGACGCCGAGGCTGACGGTGATCGGCGCGTGCGTGAAGCGGTGCAGCTCGATGACGTTCCGGATGCGCTCCGCGTAGGTGAGGCCGCCGGCCTTCGACGTGTTCACCAGGATGATCGCGAACTCGTCGCCACCCCAGCGCGTGACGATGCTGAAGCTGCGCGAGTGCTTTACCAGGAGCTGGGAGACGTCGCGCAGGGCCTCGTCCCCGGCTCGGTGACCGAACCGGTCGTTGATCTCTTTGAAGTGGTCCAGGTCGACCAGGGCGAGCGAGAGCGGCTCGCCGAAGCGGCAATGGCGCTTGAACTCCTCTTCCATCCGGACGGCGAAGTAACGGCGGTTGTACACGTCGGTCAGCGCGTCCTTGAACGAGAGATCCTCGAGCCGGGCGTTGCGCAGCGCGACCGCGGCCTGCGACGCCAGCGAACGCACCAGCGTCTCGTACTGCGAGTCGAAGGGCACGACGCGTCCCCGTTCCAGGGCATTGATCAACTCGAGCACGCCGAGGATGTTGTGCGCCGGATCCTGGAGCGGGACCACCAGAATCGACTGCGTGCGGTAACTCAGACGCGTGTCGGAGCGGGGGTCGAAGGCGTACGGTCGGTCCGGTGGAATCATGTACGTGTCGTGCAGGTTGAGGATGTCGCCCGTGAGAGCGACGTGGCCCGCGAGGCTCAACTCACGGAGATTCAGCGGCTCGGCCTGGAGGCGACGGCGCATCTCCTCGTGGCCCAGCTCCTTCGCGAGCTTGTCGTTCTGGACGACGGAAAAGCGAAGCAGTTCGCCGTCGCGGAGGAACAAGGTCCCGGCCTCTGCCCGCGTGAACCGACGGGCCTCCGTCAGGATGCGCTCGAGCAGGGTCTCCACGTCCTGCTCGCCGGTCAGGGTGATCCCGATTTGCACCAGATCCCTGAACGCCTGGGTCAGATTCAACGCCGGTCCCCCCAAGAACTCGAGTCAGACGAATTCGTGTGACAACCGAGCAAACGCGATGCCATGACGATTCAGAGGGATGCTGCTTAGAATAGTCTTTGAAATTCTGGGAATCGCGTCACCCTCCCGTGGTCAAGGTAACCGTCTGGCAACTCTTAGACCAAGGAAATGCTTACCATTGATCAATTGTTTGCCGGTCTGGGTGACCGCGTGGCAGTGGTTGATCTCGCGCGTGTCACTTTGGCGGCGATCCTGGCAAGGGACTCATCGCAAGCGTGTGGTTTCTCTATCGAAAATCCCGAGACTCTCCTGGCACAGCAGTTGCGGGACGGACGTCGGGGATGTGTCGATGAAGCTGACCTTCAAGCGCCGCGAAGTCAAGGATCTGCACCAGCTCGCGACGCTCGTCGCGGAGAATGCCGAAGCGATAGAGCCGGGTCTCCAGATCGTCGGGTCGAATCTCAATCTCGGGCGGGCGAGCGTCGAGCTCGTCGGGATCGACAGCGGGCAGAGGCCCGTGCTGATCACGCTCGGCCTCACCGCGGACGACGCGGTGCTCCTGAGGGCGCTCGAAGCGTACGCGTGGTGTCTCGAGTATCCCGAGGCGGTTCAGCAGCTCGTACCCGAGACGACTCGACCCGAATGGCCACCGCGGGTCGTCTTCGTGGCCGAGAGGCTGCTGGAGTCGTTCGTGCGGAAGATGCGTCTGTTCCGGTTCTCTGCAGTCGACTTCTTCGAGTTCCGCTACGTCGAGGCCCACGGCACGACGGGCTTCTACCTGGATCGCGTCGAATGGGATCGGACGGAGTCGAGCTCCCCCGGGATAGCCGAACGGCCCGCACGCCGCGTCCATCAGGTCGTCGAGCAGCCGATCGCGGAGGAGCCGATCGTCCGGCACGACGAACCGAAGGTCGTCCCACTTGCCGAGCGGATGGTCGTACCGCCCGACGAGCCGGAAGTCGTGCCGCGGGACGAGCCGAAGGTCGTGATGCTCCACGAGACGAAGGCCGCCCCCGGGATCGTCGAGCCGGCCGCCGAAAAGAGGGCGCGGGAGCCGGTCGTGCTCCAGGGGCTGCGCCCACCTTCCGAGCCCCCACGAGGCCGACAGCCGCGCGAGGAGACGGTAAAACCCCGGCACGAGACTGTCCCGCAGCCGGCGGCTCCGGCCGGGGCCCGCGCGTCACACGCCGAGACGAAACCAGGAACCACCGCCGATCCGCGTGTCGTGCTTCAGGGGCTCGAGCTCCACGCGAAGAGCGATCTAGGCAAGGGCGTTCCCTCCAGGAACGGCGGGTCGAAGAGCGATCTCGGCTCCAAGAGCGATCTCGCGCCGACCTGGCGGAAGTTCCTCGACAAGCTGACGGGCACGTTCGACGCCCGGCCAGCCTCTCAGCTGGAGGGGCCGCGGCCGAGCGCCCCACACGCAGCACCGACGCCGCGCGCGGTCCAGCCTTTCGCGGCGGACCTCGAGATCTCCCCGCAGGAGGTGGCTCCAGACGAGGTCTTCGAAGAGTCCCACGACGCGCCGGGGGAGGTGACGGAGAAGCAGCGGAGCATCTTCAAGGGGCTGACCCTTCCGGACAACGGCGAGCTCGCGCCCCAGTGGCGGAAGTTCCTCGACCATCCAGCGCTGGACGAGACGAAGATCGCGGTCGTGCGCGGATACCTGCAGCGCGAGTTCCCGCTGTGCTCGGTCTACGACTTCTACGATTTCCAGCGCAACGCGCAGGTCTTCCAGCTCCAGGACAACCACGGCAAGGTCACGCAGCTGATCACCATGACCGCGGAGTTCTTCGATGCCCACCGGGACCTCGAGATCCGCGCGTGGATCGAAAAGCATCGACTCGCGCACGCGATGCGGCAGGCGGGGCAGACGGGCGTGCTGGTCTCGCAGGCCGGGCTCCAGATCGAAAGGCGCTGAGCTCAGTTCGGGAGGGGCCGACGAGCGCCGCCCCGCTCGACCCCCGGCCGAGACCCAAGGATCATCCCGTCGCGCCGGTCCAGCTCCAGAACATCGCCCGTTCGGGCGTGAGCCGAATGACGGTCGCGGTCGCCCGGTCGAGCCCCAGCGCGCGGTATTGCGCGTACTTGTCCCGCAACAGATCGACCGCTCCCGCCCGCTCGGGGCCGTCGGTGAGAATGTCGGCGCGTCCCTGGACGATCACCCAGCAGAGCCGCGTCCACTCTTCGTCGTAGCGGTCGACGACCAGCGACACCCGCGGGTTCTCCGCGATATTGCGTAGACGCCGGAGCCCGCCCGCCGGGATCCGCTTGGGCTTGGCGTCGATCGCGGAGAAGCACGCCCGCCCGTCAAAGACGTAGCACACCGGCACGACGAGCGGCTGACCCGCGCGGTCCGCCGTGCCGAGCCGCGCGACCCGACTCTCGCGCAGGAGCTCGGCGGCGAACGCGGGTAGGGCGACGCTCACTGGATGAGCTTCGCGTATTGGTCCAGGAGCGGCAGCACGGCGTCTCGACCCTCCGACGGCAAGCGCAGGATGGCGCGCGTGATCCCCGCGTTGGCATAGGCGTCGAGCGTGGCGCGCTCCGCCTTCGCCGCGAATACCGACACCGAGATCGTCGCGGGATCCCGGCCGGCCTTCGCCGCACGCGCCCTCAGGTCGGCGAGTCCCGGCAGAATCGCTTCGGCGTTGCGCCCGCGCGGGAACCAGCCTTCGCAGAAATCCACGACGCGCCGGAGCGTGTGGACGCTCTCGCCGCCCAGCAGCACCGGCGGGTGCGGCTTCTGAACCGGCTTGGGGTACGACCAGATCGGGTCGAAGTTGACGTGCTCGCCGTGGAACTCGGCCGCCTCTTTCGTCCAGATCTCCTTCATCGCGAGGATCCGTTCCCGGAGCAGCCGGAAGCGCGTCTTGAAGACCGTGCCGTGGTTCTCCATCTCTTCGGCGTTCCAGCCGGCGCCGATGCCGAACAGGAACCGTCCATTGGAGAGGAGATCGAGGCTCGCAATGGTCTTGGCGAGGGTGATCGGGTCGTGCTCGATGACGAGGCAGATGCCGGTGCCGACCTTGAGGCTGCGCGTCGCGGCCGCGGCCACGGTGAGCCCGACGAACGGGTCCAGCGTGTGCGAGTACTCCTTCGGCAGCGGGCCGCCGCCCGCGAACGGAGACCGACGGCTCATCGGAATGTGGGTGTGCTCGGTCACGAACAAGGACTCGAACCCGCGCTCCTCCGCGGCCCGCGCGAGCTCGTCGATTCGGATCGAGTAGTCCGTCGGAAAGATGAAGACGCCGTAGTGCATGAATTCTCCCCTTGATGACCGGCCACCGCCGCTCAGGCGGGCGCCGGCAAGCGCGAGCCGCGCTCGAGCTTCAGGTAAAGATGGATTCCGGCAGGAACGCGGAGACGATCCAGTTGGGCGCATCGACGATCTCGCTGATCTTGAGGTCGACGGCCACGCTGCAGAGGATGTATGCCTCCTCGCGGCTGAGCCCACGCTCGGTCGCGAGATGGTCGATCATGTAGCGAATCGCCTGTTGTGCGCTGGCGAAGAGGTCAGGGCCGTGCGCGGTCGTCGCGAAGCACGGCCCGCGCTCGGTCGCCGAGACGAGCGGGCCCCGCGTCCGGAACTGCGGCTCCTTCTGCTCTCGCCCGGACGCGAGCCCGAAGCGGAGCGTGACCTGTCCCATCATCTCGACCGCCGTGACGCACACCTCGCCGTCGCCTTGCGCCGCATGCGCGTCGCCGACGCTGAAGAGCGCGCCGTCCACCCACACCGGAAGGAAGAGCGTCGTCCCGGCGGTGAGCTGCTTGACGTCCATGTTGCCGCCGTTCTTCCGGGGCGGCATCGTGCTGTGGGATCCGGGCTCGTCGAGGGCCACGCCCATCACCCCCGGAAACGGGGCGATCGGCACGGCGATGTTCCGTCCCATGCGCGCGTGCGTGCCGTTGCTGAGGTCCCAGATCGTCAAATGCGGCTTCGAGAAGTCGGCCTCTGGCAGGAGACCTCGCCCCGGGCGGATCGCCGTCCAGCCGAACGCGGCGGCGGGCTGCACGTCGAGGATCTCGACCGTCAGCACGTCGCCGCGTCGCGCGCCCCTGATGCTGACCGGGCCCGTCAGCGGATGACCGCGGAACGGGCCACGCGCGAGGACGTCCCCGTGCGTGGAGGACGGTGAATAGTAGCCGTCGGCGGCGTCACGAGTGTCGAAGACCACGGTATCGCCGGGATCGATCGTGAGCCGCGGCGGCAGCGCGTTGTTCCACTCCCGGTGAACCGTGCTCCGGTCGAGGTGGTGGGTGATTACCATCGTCTTCACGCTCCTGCGGTCATCGCGCCAGCTCGTTCCAGATCACCATGCCCGTGCCCGACCGCCAGGCCACGGCAGGCATGTAGGTGAGCACGTCCACCGGACCCCGGGTGAACGCCAGGACGAGCACCCACGCGAGCAGCTCGGCGGTCCCCCCCGACCCGGCCGCTTCCATCCGCTCGAGCGTGCACTCGCGAAGCAACGCCGCGTGGTCGCCCTGCTTCAGCAGGTCGAGAAACCACCGATCGAAATCCTCGTCCACCCAGAAATACCGTGGCCCACCCGGCTCGTGCGAGAGCCCGCCGGTGGCGACCACCGCGATCCGCTCGTTGCCGGGATACGCCGCGAGAATGTCGCGCATGCGCGTCCCGACGTGGTACGCGCGCTCGGGCGTCGGAATCGGTGGCACCGTACAGTTCATGGTGACGGGGACCATCCGGAACTGTGCGTCGGGGTTCAGATAGTGGGTCGGCACGGAGATGCCGTCGTCGAACTGCATCTCGCGGAGATAGGCGAGCGCCAATCCGCGGCGCGCCCCCTCGTTGACGATCCACCGCGCGAGCGGTGCGTGGCCCGGCACGCGATACTTTTCCATGGCGAGCCACTCGTCGAACCATTCGGCGGGGCCGACGTGCGCCTCGCCGATGCCCACGGTGTACTCCGGCATGTTGTTGATCGGCCAGTTGAGCAGATGGTCGTTGCTGAACATCACGAGGACGTCCGGGCGCGCCGCCTCCAGGCGGCGCCGCATCTCGGCGGTCGCCTGCAGCGCCAGCTGCTGGTATTCCTGGGAGGCCCGCGTGAACCATCCGGTGAGGCCGGGCGAGTGCGTCATGGCCATCGCGGCGACGATCTGAGCCATTACCGCGCTCTCTCGAGCCGGGCCTGCAGGGCCATCGCCGTCGCCGTCTCCTCGGGGTACGCGCGCTGGTAGCATTCGAGCGCGGCGCTGGCGTTGCTGTTGTGCGCGGCGCCGAAGAACAGCCGAAGGATCTGCGGCACGTAGTACTGGTGCACGCCGAGGTCCATCATCCGGCGAGGATCCCTGTCGCGGACCGCTTCGTACTCGGCCTGGCTCAGCCCGAACTCGCGCGCGAGCCCCTCGAGATCCTCGACGAACCGCGCGCGGAGCGCGGCGTGACGGCGGACGTGGAACATCATCTCGTTGACCGGTAGCGTCTTGTCGCAGCGCTCCACGTTACCCATCCGCGGCCTCCCGGAAGGGGCTACGCCCCCGCCCCGTCCGCTCCGGCTTTCAGCACCTTGGGATTCACCTTGAGAAACATGATGACGCACCGGTCGGCGCCGAGATTGCGGACGTCGTGCGGCACGCTCGCCGGAAACTGCACGATCGCTCCGGCCGGGACGACGACCTCCTCGCCAGCGATGCTCATGGTGGCCGTACCCTCGAGGACGTAGATGGCTTCCTCCTCCCGGGGGTGGGTGTGCATGACAGTCGACTGTCCCGGCTCGTAGCATGCGATCTCCGACCAGAGCTGCTCGGTCTTGAAGAGCATCTTCCGGACGCGTTTGTCGGCGGCGAAGGCCTTGAGGGCGTGGAGGTCGAACACCCGGGCGACGCTCGTCGCCGTGGCACCCGCGATCTCGTCCATGGTGCGACCTCCCGTGCGTGAATCGTGGGCGACAGTGTACCTCGAATCCGGCGCCGACCTCTTCAGTGTCGCCGGATAACGCTCGTCCGGGCGAGGCACGCCAGCACGCGCTCGCGCTTCGTCATTCGGCAAGTCTAGCACTCTTGACTTCGCGGGGATTTGGTCTGACAGTGCCTCGCGCGACGATCGACACGATCCATGGAGATCAGGCCCCTTCGAGGCTACCGATACACCGGCGACACGACGCGCGACATCTCGACGGTCGTCGCGCCTCCGTACGACCAGATCAGCCCGGAGACCCAGGACCGCCTCTACGCGTTGAATCTCCACAACATCGTCCGGGTGACGTACCCGAAGGACGCGCCCGGCAAGTACGGCCAGGCGCGCGAGGTGCTGGACGCCTGGTTGGCCGAGGGCGTGTGGCGTCGCGACGAGCGGCCCGCGATCTACCCCTATGATCAGAGCTATACCGACGCCGGCCAGTTGGTGACGCGGACGGGCTTCGTCGCGCTCGGCGAGGTGAGCGACTATCGTCGGCGCGTCGTGCTGCCGCACGAGCGGACCCACGCCGGACCCAAGCGAGACCGGATGGATCTGCTCGAGGCGACGGCCGCCGACATCGGGTTGCTCTTCATGCTGGCGAGCGATCCGGACGGCGAGCTTCGGCGCGCCACGGCCCCCGCCGGCGAGCCGATCGCCGAGGCGCGCGACCTGAAGGGAGAGCGTCACCGTCTCTGGCGCGTGACCGACGCGACGGCGATCGCGCGCGTCCAGGCATTGATGGCGCCGCGCCAGGTGATCATCGCCGACGGTCACCATCGGTACGAGACGGCGGTGGCGTACGCGGGGCACCATTCGGAGGCCACCCACAAGCTGATGGCGTTCTTCGCGCTCGAGGCGCCGGGGCTCAATCGCATCAAGTGGCCCGAGCGGACGTCACGCGCCTGGCGAGGGCTCGCCGTGTCGATCCTCCACGAGGGACTGCTCCGCCCGCTGCTCGGCATCACCGACGCCAAGCTCGACGCGAAGACGCACGTGGACTACACGGCTGACCGGGCCGAGGCGGTCCGGCTCGCCCGCGAGGGCAAGTGTCAGGCGGCGTTCCTGATCGCCCCGACGACACCCGCGGAGCTGCAGGCGATCGTGCGTGGAGGTGAGCTCCTGCCGCAGAAGTCCACCCACTTCTACCCGAAGCTGCTGGACGGGCTTGTTTTCCATCGCTTGGGCGAATGAGATGGCGGTCAATGTGCCGGTGACGCTTCGCTATACGGGCACGAGCGTCAAGCGGCTCGAGGACCCGCGGCTCCTGACGGGTCGCGCGCGATACCTCGACGATCTGGTGCTCCCGAGGATGCTCTCCGCGTGCTTCGCCCGGAGCCCGCACGCGCACGCGAGGATCGGCCGGATCGATGCCGCGGCGGCCACGGCGCTTCCCGGCGTCCTCGCGGTCGTCACCGCCGACGAGCTGCGGGCCGTGACGAAGCCGCTCGCCCCCCGGCTCGAGGGCGGGGGATTCACGGCGACGGCATGGCCCGCGCTGGCCGACGGCGTGGCGCGCTTCTGCGGGGAAGCGGTCGCCGCCGTCGTCGCCTCGAGTGCGTCCGTCGCGGCCGACGCGCGGGAGCTGATCGCGGTTGACTGGGAGCCGCTGCCGGCCGTCGCGACGCTGGACGCGGCCCTCGCGGCGGGCCGGGTCCTGTTCCAGCGCCGCCACCGCCAGGGCGACGTCGACGGAGCTTTCGCGCGCGCGGCGATCGTCGTGGACGAAACGTTCGGGCACGACCGCTGCGCGCCCTCGCCGCTGGAGTCGCGAGGCATGATCGCCGATTGGGACGGCGAGACGATGACCGTCTGGTCACCCAGTCAGTGCCCGTCGATCATGCGGACGGCCCTGGCGGTGGCCCTCGATCTCCCGGAGGTGCGCGTACGGATCGTCACGCCGGACGTGGGCGGCGGCTTCGGGCTCAAGATGCAGGTCTTTCCCGAGGACGTCGCCGTAGCCGCGCTCGCGCGCAGGCTCGGCCGTCCGGTGAAATGGGTCGAGGAGCGCCGCGAGAATCTCGGCGCGGCGTCCCAGGCGCGTGAGCAGCGCACGACCGCGGAGGTCGCCGCCGCGGCGGACGGCACGCTGCTCGCCCTGAGGGCGCGGGTCGTATCCGACGCGGGCGCGTATCACGCGTACCCGACCACTGGCGCCCTGGAGCCGCTGGGGACGGCGAGCATCCTGCCGGGCCCCTACCGGACGCCCGCGTACGAATACGAGGCGGTGGCACTGGCAACCCACAAGCCGCCGCTCGGCGCCTATCGCGGCGTCGGTATGACGATGGGCGCGTTCGTGATCGAGCGCCTGCTCGATTTGGTTGCGGCGCGTGCCGCCCTCGACCCGGCCGAGGTGCGGCGGCGCAATTTCATCCCGCGCGAGGGGTATCCGTTCACGTCGGCAACCGGGTTGACCTACGACAGCGGCGATTTCCCGAAGGCGCTCGAGCAGGTCCTGGCCGCCGTCGAGTACGAGAAGCTGCGGCGCGAGCAGCAGACAGCGCGGGGGGCCGGCCGCGTCGTCGGCATCGGCATCGCGTGCTACACCGAGTACACGGGGATGGGATCGGCGGTCTTCCGGCAGCGCGGCATGACCGATGTGCCCGGCATCGAAGCGGCGACGCTCACCATGGATCCGGACGCCACGGTGAGGTGCGCCGTGAGCTTCCCCACTCAGGGACAGGGACACGCGACCACGATCGCGCAGATCGTGGGCGATCGCTTGGGCCTGCCCATCGAGAGCGTTCGCGTGCTGCCCGTCGACTCATCCGGCGCGCCGCGGGGCAGCGGCACCTTCGCGAGCCGCGGGGCCATCTCGATGCTCGGCAGCGCGGGCGCCGCCGCCGACTTGATCGCCGAAAAGATCCGGGCGTTCGCGGCACATCGGCTGGAGGCGAGCGCTGACGACGTGGTGCTCGAATCCGGGCGTGCCTGGGTGCGCGGCTTTCCCGATCGCGCGGTCGGCGTCGCCGAGATCGCGCGGCTCGCGTATTCGCCACCTCCTGGCGGTCTGCCGGCCGGCCTCACGCCCGGCCTCGAAGCGAGCGTCTACTTCGATCCGCCCGGGCCGACCTTCTCGGGCGCGGTCCACGTCGCGGTCGTCGAGATCGACCCGGACACAGGGCGGGTGGGCGTCAAACGCTATGCGGTGGTTGAGGACTGCGGACCCGTGATCAATCCCATGATCGTGGACGGCCAGATCCACGGCGCCGTCGCGCAGGGCATCGGGGAAGCGCTTCTCGAGGCGGTCGTGTACGATGCTGACGGCCAGCTTCTCACCGCGACGCTCATGGACTACGCGCTGCCCAGGGCCGCGGATCTGCCATCGTTCGAAATCGGCCATCTCGAGACGCCGTCGCCTATCATGCCCGGAGGCGTGAAGGGCATGGGCGAGGGAGGGACAATCGGCGCGCCCGCGACGATCGCCAACGCGGTCGCCGACGCCGTGCGCCATCTCGGC
>QHSV01000008.1 GCA_003221655.1 Candidatus Rokuibacteriota bacterium | reverse complement strand
TCTTGCCGCAACCGCTGGGGCCGAGCAGCGTCACGAACTCGCGGTCGTGGATTTCGAGGCTGAGATCGCGGACCGCGAGGACCGCGCCGAATCGCTTCGTCAACCGCTCGATCTGGATGCCGGCCAAATCAGGCGCTCCCCATCACTGTGTCACCTCGGCGCGCGAGACCACGCCGGCCGCTCGTCCCCGACCGAGGCGGGTCGCGAGAGCAATGGCCGCGGTGATGATCAGCATGGTCACGATCGCCAGCGCCGCGACCGGCCCCAGCGCCCCCGTCTCGTAGAGGTTGTACACGGCGACGGCGAGGGTGATCGATCCCGAGCTGAAGAGAAGGACCGAGGCGGAGAGCTCCTGGAGCGCCGGGACGAAGACGAGCAGCCAGCCGGCGAAGAGCCCCGGACGCGCGAGCGGGAGCGTGACGCTCCGGAACGTGCGCAGCCAGCCGGCGCCGGTGACCCGCGCCGTCTCCTCCAGCGAAGGATCGATCTGGCGGAAGGCCGCGTTCGCCGAGCGGACCCCGAGCGGGACGTAGCGGCCGGTGTACGCGAGCAGAATGATCAGGAGCGTCCCGTAGATCGGGAGCGGAACGCGCAGCCAGAATTGGATCAGGGCCACCGCGACGACGATCCCCGGCAGCCCCAGCGGGATCAGCGAGACGTAGTCGAGGAGCTTCCGGCCGCGGAGCGCGGTCCGGAGATCGAGCCAGCTGACGAGACTCCCCAGGAGCACCGCGAGTGTGGCCGTGGCGCTCGCCAGGATCAAGCTGTTCCAGATAGCGCGGCGCGTGACGTCGTACTCGAAGAGGACGAAGTGGTAGTGCCGGAGCGTGAGGTTCTGCCAGAACTGGAGCCCCCACGACCTGGAGACAGACACGGCGAGCAGCGTCAGGTACGGCGCCGCCACGGCCACTGTGAAGACACCCACGCAGAACGCGAAGACGCCCCAGCGCACCGGACCGAGGTCGACGAGCTGCGGCCGGTTCCCCTTCCCGCCGAGCGTCACGTAGGACCTCCGCGCCAGATAGCGGCGCTGGAGATAGAGCGCGGCGACCGTGAGGGCGACGAAGATCAGCGACAGGGCCGACGCCAGCCCGTACTGCGGCGGATAGTCGAAGAGCGCGTAGATGCGAGTGGGCAGCGTGAAAACGCGACCGGGCAGGCCGACGATCGCCTGCGATCCGAAGAGGGCGATCGCGTTCACGAAGGCGACCAGCGCCCCCGACAGGATGGCCGGCGCCACCAGCGGCCCGGTGACTGCGGCGACCGTGCGCCAGCGACTGGCGCCGAGGATCTGCGCCGACTCTTCCATGGACGCGTCCACCGACTCGAGCGCGCTCGCCGCGAGGAGATAGACGAATGGGAACGTGTGGGGCACGGTGACGAGGATCAGGCCCGCCATCGAAAAGACGTCGAACGTCAGCGCGGGCATGCCGAGCACGTCGTGGACGAACCGGTTCACCAGGCCGGCCCTCGGACTGAAGAGATTCACGAAGGCGATGGCGGTCAGGAAGGGCGGTGTCAGGTAGGACACGACGGCCGTGAGATGGATGAACTGCTTGCCCGGCACGTTCGTCCGGCTGACGGCCCAGGCGAGCGGGAGGCCGACGGCGACACTCAGCACCGCCGTCGAGATGCCCAGGATCAGCGAGTTTCGGAGCGCCTGCGTGTAGAGCCGACTGGACACGGCGTCGCGGAAGTGGGCCAGCGTGAGGTGGCCGTCGGTGTTGACGCTACCCCATACCAGGAACGTTAGCGGCAGCACGACCAGCACGGCCAGGGCCAGAACCGAGCCCGCCATCACGACGTGCTCCGCCCGTACGGGCCGCGGGGCGGCCGGAGTCGGGTCGAGCGGCGTCGCTATGGTGTTCGTGTCGTGCCCCGGACGCTGGCGGCGATTCTATCGGACCGGGCGAGCGGACGGCAATTCGGCGATGACCGGGCGAACGACGAATGCCGACCGCGGGCTGGAGCCGCGCTATCCTCGCTCAGGGAGACGCGTGACGATGGCCACGGACGCCGCGAGAGAGGCGTCGTCGAAGAACGACGAGCTGATCAACGCAGACCTGATCCGGAAGTGGCTCGCCTCCGGACTGGGCTGGCTGCTGTTCTTCCCGACGATCGGCGTCTTCGTCTCCACCAAGTTCACCTATCCGGAGTTTCTGGGCGACACTCCCTGGCTCACGTTCGGCCGGCTCCGGCCCATTCACGTGAACGGCGTGATCTGGGGCGCCTTCTCCACCCTCTTCATCGGGCTCTGCCACTACATCGTCCCGCGGCTCACGGGCGTGCGACTCTGGCGGGAGCGCTGGAGCTACGGGCTCTTGTGGGTGTGGAACGTGAACCTGGCGGTGGCCGTGGTGCTCCTGGCCCTCGGCGAAAACCGCGGCTGGGAAGCGGGCGAGCTGCCGCTGATCAACGTCGTCGTGATTCTCGTCGGGCTCGTCCAGCTCACCGTGCAGTTCCTGATGACCATCGGGAACCGGCGGCAGCCTGAGCTCTACGTGTCGTTGTGGTACTTGATCGCGGCCTTCGTGTGGACCGACGTGAATCTGATCCTGCTCCTGCTCGGCCCACACCACATTCCGGGGATCAACAACGCGGCGTGGCACGGGCTCTACATCCACTACGTCGTGGGCCTCTGGATCACGCCGGCGGGCTACGTCCTCATCTACTACTTCCTGCCGGCCAGCGTGAAGAACCCGATCTACAGCCACAAGCTCTCGCTGATCGGCTTCTGGTCCCTGGCTTTCTTCTATCCCTTCGTCGGCATCCACCACTACCTCTACTCGCCGATCGCCGACTGGGCCGAGACGATCGCGATCGTGTCGTCCATGATGCTGATCGTCCCGGTGTGGACCGTGCTCCAGAACTTCTTCGGGACCATGATCGGCCGCTGGCGACAGCTCGGCCGGAACCTCCCCGCCAAGTTCCTCATCGTGGGCTCGATCATGTACTTGATCGGCTGCTTCCAGGGCTCGATCTCGGCGCTGCGAACCGTCCAGCAGCCGACCCACTTCACCGACTTCGTCATCGCCCATTCCCATCTCACCGTCTTCGGCACCTTCGTGATGTGGGTCATGGGCGGCACCCTCTACGTGTGGCCCCGGATCGCCGGCGACGAGCCTCTCTGGAGCTTCCGCGTCGGGAACGCGGGGTTCTGGCTGACGACGCTCGGCATCTCGGCGATGGGCCTGGTGCTCGTGGTGCAGGGCCTGCAGCAGGGCTTCATGCTGATGGCCGGCGCCGAGTGGGTGCACTCCGTCAACGCCATGCGGCCCTACTGGTGGGTGCGGACCTTCACGGGCATCTCGATGGATATCGGTATCTCGCTGCTCGTCTACACCCTGATGAAGACGTCGCTCCGATGAGGTCGATCGGATCTCTGGCGGTCGGCGCCGGCTTCTTCTTCGTGACGCTGGCCCTGTTCGTCCAGGGCTTCCTCCCCGCGATGATCCCCGAATCGCGATCGAAACAGGTCAGCCGAGCCGTGCGGACCGACCTGGGTGAGGTGAAATGGCTACGGTACGACGCGTCGGATTACGCACCGCTCGAGCGCCTCGGTCGCGGCGTCTACATCCGGGAAGGCTGCTGGTACTGCCACAGCCAGTACGTGCGCCCGGTGGCCGGCGAAGACCTCCGCTGGGGCCCGGTCTCCGAAGCCGGCGAGTATGCTTTCGACCTGCCGCAGCTCCTCTCGACACGGCGAATCGGTCCCGATCTGACACGCGTCGGGCTCAAGTATGGCGACGACTGGCATTACGCGCATCTCTGGGATCCGCGACTCGTGGTGCCCGACTCCATCATGCCGAGCTTCAAGTGGCTCTACGCGCGGCTCCGCCTGCCGGTCACGACGAGCGAGGCTGGCCCGACACTTCCGCCCTCACCGGCATTCCGGCCGTACTTCACGATGAAGACGAACACGCCGATTCCGCTCTACCCGAACGCCGCGGGCCTCACGTTCGTGCCGCCCCCGCCGAGCGGCCAGTGGCCCCACGACGGGACGCCTCAAATCGACCTCAAGGGCTTCGGCAGCGAGCCGCCCTCGCTGAGCTCGGTGACGCTGGTGTTCCCATCCGCGGAGACGATCGGGCTCGTCAGGTACCTCCAGAAGCTCGGCACCAACCGGGGCGCCTGGCGGGAAGTGTTCGAGCCGCACCTGGTGAACATCTCGGTCATCAACGTGTCGCCGCGCGAGGACCTGCTGGTCCTGGGCCGCGAGGTGTACCGCGCGCGCTGTGCCGGGTGCCACGGATCGACAGGCGACGGCAACGGCCCGGCGGCGACCTTCCTGTTCCCCCGTCCTCGCGATTTCACGCTGGGGGTGTTC
Source organism: Candidatus Rokuibacteriota bacterium (assembly GCA_003221655.1). Taxonomy (GTDB): domain Bacteria; phylum Methylomirabilota; class Methylomirabilia; order Rokubacteriales; family CSP1-6; genus AR31. Next base: position 22,742 of record QHSV01000008.1, on the reverse strand, counting down.
AAGTTCCGCACCACACCATCGGGCTCGCTGCCTACCGACGGCGATCTCTATCGCACGCTGACACGGGGCATCCGCTGGACGGCGATGCCCACATGGCATGAGCTTCCGGGCAAGGAGCGGCTCGCCGTCATCACGTTCATCAAGACGTTCTCGAAACGCTGGAAGGAGGAGAAGCCGGAGCCCCCGGAGGTGATCGGCGATGCGCCCAAAGCGACGCCCCAGCTGATCGCGCGGGGGAAGGATCTCTACCAGCGGGCCAAGTGCTTCCAGTGTCACGGCGAGCGCGGCAAGGGCGACGGCGAGTCGGCGCCCGACCTGATTGATGATCTCAAGTTTCCGATCAGGCCGACCGATTTGACCCGGGGCCAGCTCAAAGGGGGCTCCACCGCGCGCGACATCTACCGAACGATGACCCTGGGGCTCGACGGAACACCCATGCCCTCGTTCGCCGACGCGCTCAGCGACGAGGAGCGCTGGGCCGTCTCATACTATGTTCTGTCGCTCTCGGCCTGGAGGGATCCGCTCACGGGCCAACCGCTGGACGTGCCGGCAGACGCCCGCGCGGCGCTCAACTCCCCCGAGACCGCAGCCGCTCGGCCGGAATCGGCCCTGGATCCCGCCCGGCTCGAGCGCGCGGAGCGAGCGAGCCGCAGCAAGCCGCGTATCCTCTATCGTGGAGTGGGCGAGTGATCGAGCATCTTACGCTCGGCGAGTTCGTCGTGGCGCTGTCGATGGGCCTGGCGGCGCTCTGCGCGTTCCTGTGGGGAGCCGCGACCGGTGCCTTTCGAGGGGTCGAGTCGATCAAGCATCAAGTCCTGCGCGCCGAAGGTCTCACGACCGAGGAACCCAAGACCGGGCATGAGCGACAAGACGCCTGAGCGCCATCCGAAATACGGTGACATCGAGGAGTACGCGCAGGGAGAGATCCGCAGCTACCGCGGGATCGTCAACAAGTGGCTGCTCCTGGTGTACGCGGTCCTGGCGGTCTGGGGAATCTACTATCTCTTCAGATATTGGGGCGGGCTCGGGCCCGGCCTGGGCACCGGTCAGTAGGAGCGCCCAATGCGGGCCGAGCGCATCCTGATTCCGCTGGCGCTGCTGAACCTGGTCGCCCTGATCCTGGGCGTCGTCTACAACCTCGTCGCTGACTTCCTGGGTCTGCCGTAGCGTTCCTCGTGGGCACCGTGGCTTTCTTCATCTGGGTGGCGATGCTCGCCGCCCGCAAGTAGGCGCGTGGCCCACGCAGCCGCTCAGGCGCTCGGCGGCGGGACGCCCGGCGACATCTGGTCGGTCGCGGCTCTGACGGCCGGCGGCTGGTGCGTGCGACCCGAGGTCGCGGGACCTCTTCTGATTGCGGCGGGCGCGTACGCGGTTGGCTGGTGGCGCCTCCGCCGTCGCGGAGGGTCGGTCCCGGCCGGGCGCGTCGCCGCCACCGGAGGCGGCCTCCTGAGCCTATTCGTCGCGCTCTCGTCGCCGCTCGATCAGATGGCGCACGCGAGCTTCGCGGCGCACATGGCTCAGCATCTTCTACTGATCGTCGGCGCCGCCCCGCTCCTGTTGCTGGCCGATCCCTTCGCAGCGCTCTTCTGGGCGCTCCCCGCGCCCGTGCGCGTGGGCGTTGGCCGGCGGCTGCGGCCGGGGACGCCACTGCGCCGGCTCTGGCGGGGACTCACCGTGATGTCGGTGGCGTGGCTTGCGCACGTCGGCGCGATCTGGTTCTGGCATCTGCCAATCGCCTACGACGCCGCCGTCGCCGATCGCGTCGTCCACGATCTCGAGCACCTCGTCTTCTTCGTAACTGCCGTCCTCTTCTGGTGGCCGATCGTCCAGCCGGCGCCGCGACTGCGCGCACGCGTCAGCTACAGTCTCCGCGTCGTCTACCTGATCCTCACCGCCATGCAAGGCGCGCTCCTCGGCCTGCTCCTCGCAATGAGCCCCCAGACCTGGTACCGCTCTTACCCGAACGTTGAGGACCAGTCGCTCGGTGGCCTCGTCATGTGGGGAATCGGCGGTGCCGTGGACATGCTGGCCGTGCTGATCCTGATCGGGCGCTATCTCGTCTCGCAGGAGCGCGCCGCACCCGACCCGAGTCACCAAGGTGCGCGCGCGCGCGTCTCTCGCCCCTGAGGCGCGCGGCTTCGCTTTCCACTCAGGCCGTCCTTCTCGACCCCGGCTGGTCCCGGTACACCGCCGCACGATGCGTGTCCGGCAGGAAGGCGTACACGGTGTTGCGGACCGCGTCGAAGCCTATCGTGTGCGCGCCGCGCTCCGTCGCGACGCTTTCCAGGAGGCGCATCGTCTCGGTATCGAAGACGTCGATGACGCCGGGCTCGCCGATTGCGACATAGAGATGCCGGAACACAGGGTTGAAGAAGACGACATCCGGCACGCCACTGATCGCATGCTCACTCCGAACGGCTCCGGACCGCGAGTCGACCACGAGCAGCGTCTTGCCATCGCAGGCGCAGAAGAGACGCCGCGTCGCCGGATCGAAATCCAGCCCATGGGGCCCGACCGCCGGCATTGAAAACGCGTCCGTGACCCGCGTAGGATCGGCGCAGTCGACGACGACGATCTGCGGCGGATCAGCGACGTTGACGTAGAATCGTCCGCTCTCGGCATCGAAGACGGTCCACCGCGTCCGGCCCGGAACCGGGATGTTGGCGATCACCGCCCGGGTGCCGACGTCCACAAGCGAGACGGTGAAAGACCCTTGTCGCGACGGATCGCCGACGTTCGCTGCAAGCAGCAGTCGATGATCGGCACCGTAGGCGAGACCGTTCGGCCCGACGCCGACCTTCACTTTGGCCACGGGCTCCTCTCGAGACGGCGAGAAGATCCCGACGGTGTTCTCCCCGCGATTGGAGGTGAACACCACGTCGTGCGCTTCGGCGACCAGCGCTCCGGCGACGCTCGCCAGATGTGGGATGGAGCGGAGGTACGTGTTGGTCGTGCAGTCGATCACGTCGACGGCGTCGTTCGCGGTGTGGGCCACATAGAGCAGTCCTCTCCCGCCATGGACGGCCGCGTGGTCGAACCCACCCGGCTTCGCGTGCGGGGGAAGATCGACGTAGCCGACGTGTTCCAGCGCCATGCGCTGCCTGTCAGGCCCTCCCGCCGGTTCTAGCCGTGTCGAGAGCCGGCGACGTTCGCGCGACAGTACGCGTAGAGGGCGTCGTACGCCGGGAACTGCCGGGCCATGTTGTCGTGGTCATCGTTGGCGGTGGCCTGGAAGCCGGTGGCCAGCGCGTACAGGCCCGCGGACTCCGGCGTCAGCTGGCGCGCGTCGGTGTCCGCTCCGCGCACGATGAGGGCGAGCGCGCGGAGCGCCGGATCCTCGAGCTTGTGTTTCTCCAGGAACGCATCGAAAGAGCAGCGGGCACCGACGTGTCCGAGCTCCACGCCCGGAACGTCGTACGGGATGGCCCCTTCACGCTCGGCGACCGCCATGACCTGGTCGGCCGGCACGAAGAGAAACGTCGGGCTCTTGTCGATGAACCGCGTGATCAGCCACGGACAGGCGATGCGGTCGACGCGCGCCTTTTCACGGGTGACCCATTTCATCAGCAGTCTCCTTTCCTACTTCGCCTTGACGCTGTTGGTCTGGTCGAGCGCGGCCTTCAATCCCTGGGCGAGCTTTGCCGGGTCGTCGTTGGCCCAGAAGTGCATATAGAAGAGCCGCGGCGTGTCCATGAGTGCGTGGTTATGGAGGGCGGTCACGTCGATGCCGTGCTGCCGCAGCGTCTTGGCCACGGCGTTCACTTCCTTGTCGATGAGCACGAAGTCGCCCGTGATCGCCGCCTTGCCATCGGCGGTCGGCTGGAAGTTCATCACCGTCACCACGCCCATGGCGGGCAGCAATGGTTGCCCCATCCCGGTGATCGCTTCCGCGCGGGGCACGGTGATCTGGTACACGCCGCCGCCGATGTCCCTCCCCTGACGGCCGAGGGCCTGTTCGATCTGCTTGGTGTCGAGCGCAGGGCCACCGGAGACAGCGGCCACCGCCCCGCTGGCGCCCAGCGGCGTTCCACTGGCGGACAAGGCCTGGCGCAGCGCTTTCGCCAGCTGGACCGCGTCGCCGTGCCCCTCGTAGTGCATGTACATGACGTGCGGTGACATCTCATTGAGGTGGTTATGCACGGCGGTGACCTCGAGCCCGCTGCCGAAGAGGCCGGACATCACCGCGGGCACTTCCAGGTCGAGCAGGACGAGGTCGCCCATGACCATCGCACGGTCGCCCATCTGCTTGAAGGCCGCGTAGGAGCCGAGTGCAAACCCGGCCTTGACCGGAACACCCTTCACGGTGACCGCGAGGTCAGTCCTCGGCATCCCGACGCGGAAGACGTCCCCGGGCTGCAGCTGGCCCGACTTTCCGAGTGCTTGCTCCACGGCCTTCCAGTCGGGGTCGGCGCCCCGCGCGCGCGCCGACATGCCGACGACCACTGCGAGCCCGACAAGAACGATTGCAGACTTCAGCAACGGATGTCTCATGGCAGGTGTCTCCCTCATCTCGCGTGTTCCTCGTGTAACCGCTCAAGCGCCCCCCGTCACACCACGGATCGTCAGGTCATCGAATGCCGTGGTTGAATCGGCCTTCGTCCACAACCCCACGCGGCCGGACTTGAATCGCGAGTCACGGTGGTCGAGATAGAGCTTGCCGTCGAGCCAAGCCTGCATGTGATCGCCGATCGCCACTAGGCGCACCGTGTGCCATTGCCCGAGCGCCGGCGTCTTCACGCTCGCGCTCGCGAGCTGCCGACGTGCTCGGTCGTAGGAGTACAGCCGGAAATTGTCCTCGAGCGCGTTGGCTCTGACGACGTAGTACTTGCCGTCGTTGAAGCGGAAGACGATGCCGCCCGAGGCGTCTTCCCGGCCGGAGATCGGATTGAACTTCATCGACACGTCGACATCGTTGTATGGACCTGGCGGCGCCACGATGACGTTGAACTGGTTCCTGGTCGCGCGCTGCACGAGCACCTTCTTACCGCTCGGCGCGCCGACCATCTCCTCCACAGCCCACTGGCCGTCCACCGTCGTCCAGCCTTCGATGCCTTCTGCCTCGAAATCGAACTTGACCACAGGCACGTTGTCGGGCACTTTGAGCTCCTCGGCAGCGACCGCCGTCGGAAATCGGGACCACCGGGCCACCACGAGCGCGGCCAGCGTGTTTTTGAACATCTCTCGGCGCGTGCAATTCATGAGGATTCTCGCTCCTAACCTCAGGGGCTCTCTTCAATCGAGTTTCTCGGACACGGTCTTCCACTCGGTGCCCTTCACCAGCGTGACGTCGGCCACGGGATGACCCTCCTTCAGTGCGGGCATGACGCTGACCGCGCGGTACCCCTTGTTCTCCTTCACGGCCTCGGACGCACGGAGAACGTGTCCCCCTTCATCGTGTAGACCGAGAGCTGCAGCTTGCCGTGCTCGACCTCGTACTTCGCGGAGATCGGCTTGCCTTCTTTAGCGCTGGCCGCCAGCCCGCGCTGCAGCGAGATCTTGGCGTCCTTCAGCGCCTTCGCAAGCTCGGCATGCTCCTTGTCGCCGTAGTTCTGGGCCCATCCCATTGGTACGGCGAAGAACCACGCCACGAGGAACGCCAGCACGATCGTCGTCTTTCTCATTGCTTCTTCTCCAGGGTTAGGACGTGTTGGACGTGCTACGTCTTCTGCTTCAACACCGTGTAGAGGCCATTGAAGATCGCCATTCCGCGCTCAAGCAGCTCGTCATCGTCCGCCGTGGCTTCAACGAGGCCGTTGATCGCGAGGTCCACGCCCGTGGCCTCGTTGCGGGTGAACTTGCCGTCGTGCAGGTCGGCCTCGTGCACGATCTCGGCCACCGCCCTGATCCGTCGATCCTTGATGCCGAATCGCTTGACCAGGGTCTCGAACGTGCAATCCTCGCCGTGATGGCCGAAGTCCGCGCCGAGAACATCAAACGGGATCCCCTTGCGGGCGGCGTCGGCCGCGTCGGCAAAGGCAAACTTTGCCTCCGGATCGCAGAAGCGCTTGATGAGCCAGGCGGAGGCGATGCGGTCGATATGGGGTCGCGGGCGCGTGACCCACGTGCTGCCGCGGGGCGGCAGCGACGTTCGGTGACGCCCGCGCGTCGCGCGTGGCCGCGTCTCCGCGGCGCGCAGACGCTTGGCCGTCGTCTCCCACAGACTGCGAGCGCGCTCCCCGGCCGGTGCCTTCAGGTAATCGATGGACTGGACGCGGTCCAGCTCACGCTTCAGGCCATCGAGCTTGCTGCGGAGCTGCGGGATCGACCGACGGTGGTTCGCCTGGTAGCGATCGAGGTGCCGGAGGATGTCCCGACAACCCTGCACCACCGCCTGGTACTCGACGCCGCGGGCTTTGTGGAAGAGGCTGGCGATCTCTTCGTCGGTCATCGGTTCGATCCGATCGACGCGCAGCAGCGTCGCCTCGCCGCGGAACGATTGAATTTCTTGCACGAGCCACTGGAACAACTCCGTGGTCTCCGGAGTTTCCGGCAGGAGCCAGCCGGCGCCCCGCAGCCGGACGGCGCCCATCCGCTGGAGCTTCCTCCAGACCCCGACGCGGTGGCGGGTCGGCTTGGGCGGCAGGGTCGTCAGGAGCGTCAGCCAGCGCATTGAGTTCACCGTAACTCTTGCTACATCATTCGTCAAGCGTTACACTGCGCAAAACCCCGGCGAGGGAGGACCAACGGATGGAACTGGAACCGACGACCCAACGCGTGCCGATCCGCGAGCTCGTCCGGTACTACCTGCGCCTCGGCCTTCTCGGGTTTGGCGGCCCCGTCGCCCTCGTCGGGCAGATGGAGCGCGAGATGGTCGGCGAAAAGAAGTGGCTCACCAAAGAGGAGATGCGAGAAGGGATCGCCGTCTGCCAATCCCTGCCCGGCCCCCTTGCGATCCAGGTCGGCATCTGGATCTCGTACATCCGTGGCGGCTTCTGGGGAGCGTGGGCGGGCGGGTGGGCATTCATCCTGCCGAACTTCATCATCGTGGCAACACTCGGCGCGCTCTACGTCCACTTCGGAGGGCTTCCCTGGGTGACAGCAATCTTCTACGGCGTGAGCCCCGCCGTCATCGCGCTGATCCTGCACTCATGCTACCGGCTGACAAAGCTCGGGATGAAGGACTGGTTGGAGTGGGCGCTCGCCGCAGCGGCCTTCGCTATCACCGTCGCGGTACGGGCCGAAGTCGCGCTCGTCTTCATCGCGTGCGGGGCTGTGGGCGTCCTGTATTACGGCTCACTCTTCCGCGCGCGCAAGACCGCATCGACGACCACGTCGCTCATGCTCGGCGTGCCGCTCGTCGCCTCCGGCGCCTCGCCGGAGACTCTGGGCGCGATACTGGGCAAGCTCCTCGCGTTCTTCCTGAAGGCTGGCTCGCTCACTTTCGGCAGTGGCCTCGTCATCGTACCGTTCCTCGAGAAAGGCCTCGTCCAACAGACGGGTTGGCTCAGCGAGCGCGAGTTCCTCGTCGCGGTGGCCATGGGGATGATCAGTCCCGGCCCTGTCGTCATCACCGCAACCTTCGTGGGCTATCTGGTCGCGGCGCGACTGGGCGGCTCCCTCGTCGACGGCGTCTGGGGCTCACTGGTGTCGACGATCGGCATCTTCCTGCCGTCCTTTCTGCTCGTCTTGATCGTCGCGCCGATCCTCGTGCGCTACCGGACGAACCTGAACGTGCAGGGGTTTATCAAGGGTGCCTACGCCGCGGCCATCGGCACGATCCTGGGCGCCTGCGTGCTCCTTGGCCGCATCGCCATCGGTGACTGGCTCACGGCGCTCGTCGCGCTCGCGAGTCTCCTGGTCCTGTTCCGCTGGAAGGTCAGTAATCCCTTGCTCGTGGCCGTCACGGCGATCATCGGGCTCATCGCGTTCCCGTTGCTCCAACCGACGTGGGTCTTCGTGAAATAGGAGCCCAACATGAGCGCTCGCAGGCTCGCAGAGAACTGGAACGACATCGCGGCTCAGCTCCTCAAGATCGGCGCCACGGCCTACGGTGGCCCCGCCATCATGGGCATCATGCAGGCGGAGCTCCAGGAAAAGCGCCAGTGGGTCTCGAAAGAGCGGTTTGTCGAAGGGCTCTCGCTCGTCAACATGCTGCCGGGCGCGACCGCGGCGCAGCTCAGCATCTTTCTGGGATACGCGCGGGGCGGATGGTGGGGCGGGCTGCTCGGTGGGCTGTGCTTCGTATTGCCGGGGTTCTTCGTCTTGCTGGTCTTGACGATGGGCTACGCCGCACTGGGCGTCACGCCCATTCTCCGGGGAGCGCTTTACGGTCTGGGACCCGTGGTCGTGGGGATTTATCTCGTCGCTGTCTATCGCCTGGGCAAGGCCGCCATGAACACCCGCTCTCAAGTCTTGATCGCGATCGCTGCCGCGGTGGCCACCCTCGCTGGTCCCCTCGGCGTGGCCGGGATCCTGCTTCTCGCGGGCGGTGTCGGGCTCTGGCTCTTTCACTCGAGGAAGCTCGGCGTGACGGTCCTCGTGTCGCTCGCGGCGTGTCTTGCCGTCGTGCACATCGTCGCGCGCTCGACGTCCGTGCCCGTCGTGGTTACCGCACCCGGCGACGCGCCCGCCGCGAGCCTCCTGCAGGTCGGCGCGTTCCTCCTCAAGGTCGGAGCTCTGACGTTCGGCGGCGGCCTTACGATGATCGCGTTCATGCAAGAGCAAGTGGTGAGCCAGTTCCACTGGCTCACGCCTCAAGAGTTCATCGACGGGCTTGCCCTCGGCCAGTTCACACCGGGACCGATCCTGATGGTCGCAGCGTATGTGGGGTACAAGGTAGCGGGGGTCGCCGGGGCCGTGGTCGGTGGCGCAGCCGCGTTCCTGCCGTCGTTCGTCATGATGCTGGCGATTCTTCCAGCGCTTGATCGGATCAGGAAGTTGGTGTGGACGAGAGCGGCACTGAGGGGTATCGCACCGGCCGTGATCGGAGTACTCGCTGTCTCACTCATACGGCTTGCGCCCTACGCGCTGCCCGATGTCCTTGCCCTCGCCACGCTGACGGCGACGGTGCTCGTCCTGATGGTCTGGCGGGTGGCAACGCTGAAAGTCATGCTCGTTGGCGCTATTCTCGGGATCGCGAGGAGCCGCCTCTTCGCGCTTCCAGGGGCGAAGGCAGTGCTATCCACCGTCACGCGCGCGTGAGCGGTGGGGGGAGGAACTCCATGGTCACCCAGCAAGGGAAAGTCCTTTTCGTCTGTCTACACGGCTCGGCCAAGAGCCTCATCGCCGCCGAGTACTTCAACCGCCTCGCGGCCACTCGCGGTCTCGCCGCGAGGGCGACGTCCGCCGGGACCGAGCCCGATGACGTGATTCCACCACGTGTCACGCAGGGGCTACGCGATGACGGCATCGACGTCGCAGGTCGGCAACCGTCACGTCTCACGCCGTCCGATGTCGAGGGAGCGACGGTCGTCGTCACCTTCGCCTGCGACCTCGGCGAGCTGGCGTCGCGCGCGCCCCGGATCGAACGCTGGGACGACGTGCCCGCGGTCAGCGAGGACTTCAAGCGTGCACGGGATGTGATCGTCGCGCGCGTTGCCGGGCTCCTCGAGGATCCCGCGTTGGGAAGATGACGACCGCTACCCTCCTCCTCACGCGTAGCGACGTCCAAACGCTGCTGAGCTTCGACGACTAGAAGCCCGTGTTGGTGACTTAGACTGCCTGATGTTTGGCTTCCTCTGGGAGATGCGGCCGTACTTCCGGCAGGTCGCAGGCCAGCTCGTGCTGGGATCCGTCGCCGGCATCATCATGAATACCGCCGTCGTCCTGCCGGCGATCCTGCTCGGCCGCGCGATCGACCGAGCGTTGCTCTGGGAGCGGGGCGGAGCCACGGCCGCCGATGTCGGCTGGGCCGCACTGGCATTCGTCGGCGGCACGTTGCTGACCGAGGTGCCTCGCATCGGCAAGCGCTGGTGGCTCATGACCGCCAACGCACGGATCCGCGCGAACGTGCGAGCCGACGCGTTCCGCGGGGTGCTGGCGTGGCCCATGGCGGACGTGCAACGGACGCCGGTGGGGGACCTGATGGCCCGCATCGTCGGCGACGTCGAAGTGCTCGGCGTGGGCGTCCGCGAGTTCACCATCGAGATCTGGGACACCGTGCTCTTCTCCCTTTCCTTCGTTGTTGCAATGCTCGTCTTCGATCCGCGCCTCACGCTTCTGGCGCTGATCCCGGCACCGTTGGCCATGATCCTCGCGCACGCCACCGGCCGCTGGGTCGCTCGGCGAACCACGAGGGCGCGTGAGGCGAGCGCCGATCTCACCTCGGCGATCCAAGAGCATCTCACGGGTACCAGGGTGCTGCGCCTCTTCGGCCGGGCCAGTGCGTCGATCGAGCGGATCGCCGGGCTGTCGCACCGGTTCGCAGAAAGAAACTTGAGCCTCGCTCGCCTCAAAGGAGGCCTGCAGCCGATCTACACAACCCTGATGATCGCGGGCGTCGTCTTGATCGTTTGGAAGGGAAGCGAGCGAGTCGTCGCTGGTGTCATGACCGTCGGCGTCTTTGTCGCGTACCTCGAGCTGTTTCTTCGCTTCGTCAACCGCGGTCATCGTATTCCGCAGCTCGTGAACTCGGTGCAAAGTGGTGCGGCCGCGTATGCCCGTCTGCGACCGCTCCTCGCGCCAGCTCTCGGGGTTGCGGGCGAGCCTCGCCGGGCGTCGTTCCGAACCGGGCACATTGCAGGGATCGCCCGGACCGCAGCCAGACCCATGGCAAGGACTCCAGGTCCCGTCGCTGTCTCGCTACGCGGCCTGACCTTCCGGTACCCGGGCGCTGAGGCTCCAGCGCTGCGCGAGCTGAACCTCGACATCCCAGCCGGGTTTCTGGTCGGCGTCACCGGGCCCGTCGGCTCCGGCAAGAGTGCGCTTGCGCGGTCGATTCTGGGGATCCATCCAATCGAGTCAGGAACGGTGCTCATCGATGGCCGTCCTCTCTCAAAGCTCACACCAGAGGAACGGAGAGGGCTCATCGGATACCTGCCGCAGGACGCGCTCCTGTTTTCCGGCTCGCTGCGGGAAAACCTCACGCTGCAGCGAGGAGGCGGACCGCATGACGATCCACTCCTGATGGAAGCTGTGCAGTTAGCGGCGCTGGAGGAGGACGTGCTCGGCTTTCCGCGCGGGCTCGACACCGAGATTGGCGAGCTTGGAGTACGCATCTCGGGTGGCCAGCGCCAGCGAGTCGGCCTGGCGCGCGCGATCGCCGCCGCCGCGCCCGGCTTGCCGGGGCTCCTGGTCCTGGATGATCCGTTCTCGGCCGTCGATGTCACGACCGAGGCCCGCATCGTCGCGTCGCTGAAACAGGCGTTCGGCGTGGACGCGCCTCCTCGGGACCGCGTGACCATCATCGTGTGTTCGCACCGCCTGGCGGCGTTTCCGTATGCCGATCTGGTCGTGGTGCTGCAAGATGGCATGGTCGAAGAATTGGGAACACACGGTGAGCTGGTAGCCGCATCCGGCCTGTACGCACGCATCTTTCAGGCCCAGCTCAATGCTGAGGCGGTGTCGATCGACGGGGCGCGGCGATGAGTGGAATTCTTTTCGCTGGTGACGACCGTGCCGCAGGGGCTCGCTCGCTCACCGGGAACCTGGCGGGCCTGCTGCAGCCCTGGCGGGTCAGAGCGATGGCCGTCGTGCTGTTCGTGCTCGCCGCCGCTTCCTTCGAGCTCGCACCACCGTTCATCATTCGGGCGATCGTCGACGACCATCTGATCGTTGGGCGGTCGGCTGGCCTGCTCCTCCTCGCGATCCTCTACCTCGGTGCCAACGCCGCCGTCCAGGCGATGACGTTCCTCTACAGCTACCTCGCCGCGACGATCGCGCAGGGGGTGCTCAGCAGTCTGCGGGTCCGCCTCTTTGCGCATATTCAGCGGCTCCCCATCAGCCACATCGACCGAACGCCGGTGGGCGACGTCATCAGCCGCTGCACGTCGGACATCGAAGCTCTGGACACCGTGTTCTCATCGGGCGTCGCCGTCCTGGTGGCCAACCTCGTACGACTCCTGACCCTCACGATCGGAATGATCGTCCTCAGTCCACCACTCACCCTCGTGGCCGGTCTGGTCGCGCCTCCGTTGGTGATCACCCTCCGCTTCCTGCAGGTACGCGTCCGCCAATCCGAACGTGCGACGCGTATCGCGATCGGCGCACTCACCGCTCGTCTCCAGGAGAGCCTGAGAGGCATCGAGGTCATTCGCGCATTCGGCCGGGAGAGCGAAGCGGTCGGAGGATTCCGCCAGGTGCTCAGCGGTGCGTTGACCGCATCGAACCGCGCGACGCGCTTCTCCGCGCTGTACACGCCCGTGACCGCCATCCTGGCATCGTTGGCGGTCGCCTCTCTCCTCTGGGCTGGGACTCGACCGACGTTCGACGCCTTTGGCATCTCACTCGGCACGCTGGCGGCGTTCCTGATTCTCCTTCAACGAGTCTTCCAGCCGATCACGGCTCTCGGCGAAGAGTGGCAAACGGTCCAAGGGGCTCTGGCCGGCGCTGAGCGCATCTTCGCGACCTTGGCCCTGGCCGCCGAGGACACAGTGCCGATTACGATGCGCCCGGCGAAGACCGCCGAGCGGCCTCCGATTCATCTCAGCGACGTCGTCTTCGGATACGCCGAAGGCCAGCGGGTGCTGCATCGCATCTCGCTCGTGGTTAACGCGAGCGAACACGTGGCGTTGGTTGGGCGCACCGGCGCCGGGAAGACCAGCGCCCTCCAGCTCCTGGCGGGGCTCTACGCTCCGTGGACCGGCACAGTATGTGTCACAGGTCGCGATCCTGCTTTGCTGGAGGAATCGGAACGCAGAAAGCTCCTGGGTGTGGTGCCTCAGGTGGTGCAGCTGTTCTCAGGAACGGTCTTTGAGAACCTCACTCTTGGTGACGCGTCGGTGCCCGAGGAGGCCGTGTTCGAAGCGGCAAGGATTGCCGGCGCCGACGCGTTTGTTCGAGCGCTCCCGATGGGTTATCAGACCCTGCTCAGCAGTAGTAGTGGCGGCGAGGGAACGCAACTATCCGCCGGTCAGCAGCAGCTGCTCGCCCTGGCCCGTGCGCTGGTGCACAAACCAGCGGTTCTCTTGTTGGACGAGGCGACCGCCGCGATCGACGGTGTCAGTGACGCCGCGTTCCGCGCGGCGCTGCGACGGTCGGTCTTGCCCGCAGGATGCGCCGTCCTGACCGTCGCGCACCGGCTTTCGACCGCCGTGGAAGCCGACAGGGTTATCGTCCTTGAAAAGGGCTCGATCGTGGAAGAAGGCGCTCCTAGCGAGCTCGCAGGCCGCGCGGGGCGCTTTGCCGCCCTCCTGGAGCTGGAGGCCGCCGGCTGGGATTGGCGATCAGGCCCCTGAGCATCTTCCGCCAACAAGGAGTTCCAACCTCCTTGGCCCCGGACGAGACGCTCAGCTCTCGGCTGACCGTCTCGTCCGCGCCTAGCCATTAACGCCTGCGCCGTCAACCCCTCTTGATTCTGATGTTCCTGAACGCCACGGCCTGACCGGGATACGACTGGATCCCGACGTAGCCCGCGGGGCGTCCGGCCAGCGTCGCAATCCCCCGCTCTTTGTCCGTGTTCTCGTACAGGGTCGTGCGTTCCTTGGCGCCCGAGGCGAGGTTCCGGAGCGTCACGGTGTAGCGGTCGCCACTGACGCGGATCTCGTACTCGAACCATGGGCCGGGCACGAGGGCCGGGCCCGGCTTGTACTGTTGCCAGACGTCATCGTACCGGTTGAGATGCGCGATGAAGTCGCCGGCGGGAATCTTGTAGATGGCGCCGGTGCGATTCTTCCACAGTCCGTCCGGTTCTGGTCGCCGACCGTAAAAATCCTTGGTCACATCGCCCCTGGCCGTGTCGTCGATCTGGACCTCGAAGCCCGAGTAGACCGCGGTCCACGCGGGATTGGTATCGATCGGCGCACCATCGGCGATCGCGCGGGCGCGGAGCGCGGCCGAGACCGGCTCTTGTGGATGCCGGAAGCGGAGGAAGACGCCGCTGTTGTGTCGCAGGCCATCGAAGATCCGGAACTGCAGGCGCAGCGTGAAGTCGTCGAACGTCTCCTTGGCATAGTAGAGGATCGCAAAGTCCCTGGCTCCATAGGCTATGAGCTCCCCGTTGACGAGCACGAAGCCCTGACCGGCCGAGCCCACCTTGCGCCAGCGGTTGAGTGACGTCTCGGTGCCGTCGAACAGGAGCTCGAAGCCCGGGTCGGGCGTGAGTGTCTCGGCCCCGCGCAGGACGTGCTCGGCGAGCACGTCCGCCGAGCGGCGCGCCAGCGCAACACCGATGAGCATGGGATTCGGTGATCCCGTCGTCGGGAAGAGCGCAGGGGCGGCAACGTAGCAGTTGGTCGTATCGTGGATGCGCCCGAACTCGTTCGTGACCGACGCCGCCGGATCCGTACCCATCCAGAGCGTGCCCGCGTCGTGATGGGTCGAGCCGAGCGGATCACGTCGGCGCCCGTGATCGAAGTAGAGCGCGACGTCTTCGGCCGAGGCACCGGCCGGGACTGGAATAGTGATCTCTCCCGCACGTCCGAGGATCTCGAACGCCTCGCCGGCCGTGAACATCAATGCCACCTGGTCGGTGAACTTGTCCATTGCCTCCCAGACCTGACGATCGAGCTCCGTCTCGGCGCTGGCAGGGCCGGTTCCCCTGGCGTCGCCGATTTCGACGTAAGCGGCCGGCCGGCCGAACTCCGCATCGAATCGGGCCAGCTCAACCTTGCTGTCCGGGTTCCGAGGCGACATCTCTCCGATGCCGCGGAGGGTGATGACGACGTGGCTGTCGTCAGCCCGGAGCATGGCTTCGAGGTGCTCGACATCCGGGATCTTCTTGAACAGCTCGGCCTCGGCGTCGTCGCCGAGCTTCGAGAGCCCGGACGCCGTGATCTGCAAGTGGAAGTAGCGCTCGAAGCCGTTGATCGTGGCCTTGCCCTTGACGAAGAGCGCGGAGGCTTGCAGCGCCCTCGACGTGCCGGGGGGCAGATGCTTCAACGCGCTGATCGGAACCCGGATCGTCAAGTTCGAGCGGAGGTGGGCGATGAGGTTCCGGCCGATCCGCTGCGCTGCGCGCCCGCCCAGCGAGTCCTTGAACGTGTTGAGGGCCAGCCGCGTGCTTTCGATCGTGCCTAGGGCGATGATGACCACACCTTGCGTACCATCCTGGCGGGGTAGAGCCAGCTTCACGTCCCGGACCGCTCCGTCGCGGTCCTGGACACGCACGCCGGTCACCCGAACCCAGTTGTCCTCCTGGGTCTCGGTGATGAGGTCCAGGACGTGACAGCTGGTCACCACCATCAGCCGCTTACGCGCATCGGCCTCCGCCCCCACCCCGTCGGCCTCGGCGGCGGCGATGCGGGCCGCCCGAACCAAGAGGGGGACCGCGCTGAACTTGTTGAAGGGAAAGAGCCCCGGCTCGGTCTGGCTCTGAACCGCCAGGGGCGCCTCGAGCTTGAACAGGCTCAGAAGCTCCACTCGCGGCGTGGCGTCCTTCGCGGGCAGCCCCAGCCAGTCGCGCAATACGGCGTCGGTGAGATCCGCCGGATTCGAGTAGCGCACGACCGGGTGATCAGGCTGCTCCATGAACGGTACGGCTCCGACTGCCGCCCCGTTGGTTTTGAGACCCTCGAGCAACTGCTTGCGGAGCCCGACGTGCAGGCGGCCGTAGATGAAGTCGTTCGTCTCGTCGACCCCGATCTGATCGCTCGACTCCTGGAAATAGCGGTTCTTCAATTCGTCGACGACGGACGGCGGCCAGCCGCTGACCTCGGGATCCAGCGGCTGCGGGGACCAACCGCCCCAGGAGAGCGATCGACCGCCGACGGCATAAATCAAACCCGGAAAGCCGAGAGGCTTTCGCCCGCTGGCCAGCCACGTCGCACCGTCCGCGACCCAGGGCCGGCGCATGTCCGGGGCGCCACCCATGAATGGCAGGTTCTGCCAGTGCTCGGGAAGCACGAACGGCCCAGCTTCGAGGACCAGAATGCGACGGCTGTGAGTCGGGTCGTTCAGCAAGAGGCGTTCGGCAATAATCGAGCCGAACGTTCCTCCGCCGACGACGATCACGTCGAAGTCCCTACGCGAATCCCCGACAACGCCCGTCGAGCTCTCGAGGGCTTCCTGGAGCGTGTTGGCCAGGTAGCGCCCCATGTTGTCGAGCGTGAAGGTGGTGTACTCGGCGTTGAGAAGCTGTTGCATGTGACACCTCGACTGCTCGGAGTTACGCCTCGAACGTTGACGCCCTGCGGCGGGAACAGCGGTCGAACTAAATCGGGTTGACGATCCTCTAGCCTGCAGCCTCGCTACGACGGAGTGGTTATAAGCCCCGCTACCGACCGTGTCAAGGGCGCTCCGGGCTGAAGTATCTGCCGAGGATTGACCGCTGGGCAGGAAGCAACACGGGCGCGCCGGACCCGAGTCCGGCCCGCCCGCGTTCTTACAGCGATGTGTTGTTGTGCGTTACCTCATTTCGAAATTGTGACCAGGGTCACGGCATTGACCAGGCTGTTGGCCAGCACGAAGTTGCCGTCCCGCGTGACCGAGGTGTTGCGCACGATGTTCCCACCGCCCGGAATCGCCCAGCTCTGGAATTTCTCGGTCTTGGGATCGAAGCGCACGACCGTATTCGGGGTCGTCCCGGACTCGCTGTACCAGATAATGTCGTTGATCGCCGAGATGCCGTAGGGCTCGGACTTCGGCCCGCTCGGAGAGGGCCACTCGGTCACCTTGCCGGTTGCAGGATCGAGATGGCCCAGATAGCCCCGCGAGAAGTCGCTGTACCAGACGATATCGTCGCTGGTGATCGCGATACGCCGTGGGCGGGAAGCCGCATCCGGCAACGGGTACTCGCGAATTTCCAGCGTCCTCGGATCGACGCTTCCCACTTTGTTGGTGCCGAAGGCGACGTAGAACACGGTCCCCTTCGAATTTACCGCCATACCGTACGGGCGCGACTTCGGTGTCGGCGGTGTGAGCAGCTTGATCTCGCCGGTTTTCGGATCGAGCCGGCCCACCCGGTTGGCATTCTGAGCCGTGAACCATAGAATCCCGCTCTGATCGAAGATCAGCGTGTGCGGATCCTTCACCTCCGGGTCCGGCATCTTGTACTCGGTGACAATACCCGTCTTCGGGTCGAGCTTACCGATCAACGCCCCGGTGTTGCCGGTGTACCAGATGTTCCCGGCCTTGTCCTCGTCAAGACCGTGCGGTCCGGAGTGAGGCGTCTTGAGGGGATATTCCTTGGTGTTGCCGGTCTTCGGATCGACGCGGCCGAGCGTATTGGTCATCTGGCCCGTGTACCAGAGCGATCCGTCCCTCGTCGCCAGCGGATCGTGCGGCCGCGACCCGGGCGTGGGGACCTGCCACACCTTGATCGAAACCTTGGCGGGCCCCGGGATCACCGCGCCGGCGGGTTTCGACTTTTCCGGGAAGTTCTTGGTCAAGTACTCCGTGATCGTGGCGACCTGATCCGCCGGGACGACGACTCCGTGATTGGCCATCATCCGCATGACCGTGCGCCAGCCCTCGGCCGTGTATCCGGCGCCGAGGCGCGCGTAGAACGGGTGGCAACTGTTGCAACTGGCCGCGACCATTTCCTTGCCCTTTCCATCGGGTAACTCCTGGCCTCGCGCAGGAAGTGCCCCGCACAGCAGAACGATTGCCGCAAAGGACAGAAGTGCGAGCAGGTTCATGGCCGCCTCCTTTGAGGACGATGATTGGCCGGAATCGTCGGGAGGATTCTAGCGATGAGAGAACGAGAGCGCAAACATTTGCCCATCGCCTCGGAGCGCGGGACGCGCGATAATGCCGGGCACTCGAACCACACTGGGAGGACGGTATGGCCAAGAAGATCCTGTTCGTCGGTGCCGGAGCCATTGGAAGCTACATCGGTGCATTCCTCTCGCGCGCCGGCCACGACGTGACGCTCGTCGATCCGTGGGCCGAGCAGGTCGAGATGATCCGCAAGAAGGGCATCTCGGTGACCGGACCGCACGATCCGTTCGAGGCCCACCCGAAGGCGGTGCACCTCGGCGAATCGCAACGCATGCCGCGCGACTTCGACCTCGCGTTCGTCGCCATGAAGGTCTACGACACGGCGTGGGCGGCCCAGGTGGCGCTGCGGCATTTGAAGGCCGACGGCTTCATCGTCGCCTCCGAGAACTGCTGGCCCGACCCGATCGTCGCCTCCGTGGCGGGCGCCTCACGCTCGCTCGGGCTGGTCATGTCGAAGATCGGCGTGGCGCTGTGGAAGCCGGGCCAGGTGGAGCGCGGCGCCGAAAAGGGCCAGGGTACGGGGCACGACGTCTTCCGGGTCGGGGAGCACGACGGGCGGATCACCGCGCGCGCCACCGAGGTGGCGGAGATGCTCAAAGTGATCGACGGCTCCCAGGTGACGGACAACCTCTGGGGCGAGCGGTGGGCCAAGCTCTGCGCCAACGCCATGGGCAACCCCGTGCAGGGTATGTCCGGCCTCGGCTCGAGCGAGATCGCCTCGAGCGAGGTGGGCCGCGCGATCACGATCCACCTTGCGGCGGAATCCGCGCGGGTCGGGTTGGCGCTCGGCCATCGCGTGCCGAAGTTCAACGGCACCACCGCCGAGCAGTGGGCGGCCGCGGATCGTCGCGAGGTCTACGATTCCCTGGACCGGATGCTGACGCCGACCTCGGCGAGCGGGCGCAACTGGCGCGCCTCGATGGGGCAAGACGTGACCAAGGGCCGCCCGACCGAGATCGACTACATGAACGGTCACGTCGTGGCGCAAGGTCGCGAGCGCGGGGTGCCCACGCCGGTCTCCACGGCGACCGTCGAAGTCGTCCGCGAGATCGATGCCGGCACGCGCAAGCCCGAGCCGCTGAACATCGGGGCGGTCCTGCGCCGTGCGGGTGTCTGACTTGCGCGCGAGGCGCCATCTCTCTACCGTCCGGCGAGGAGGCCAAGCATGAGATCACTGGCCCGATCGACCATCGCCGCCGCGCTGCTTTTCTCGACCTGGGCGTTCGGTGCTCACGTGAGGGCCGCGGAGGCGGCCCCGGCAGGCCAGATGGTGTGGGCGTTCCACGTCACCCTCGCTCCGCGGTGGCTCGACCCCGCGGAGACGGAGTCCGTCGCCACGCCGTTCAAGATCCTCTACGCGCTCCACGACGCGCTGGTGAAGCCGATGCCCGCGGGCCTGAACACGCCGTGCCTCGCGGAGTCGTGGTCCGTGTCTCCCGACGGCGCCAGCTACGAGTTCGCGCTGCGCCAGGGGGCCAAGTTCCACAACGGAGACCCCGTCACCGCCGAGGATGTGAAGTTCTCCTTCGAGCGTTACCGCGGCGGGGCAGCGAAGCTCCTCAAGGACAAGGTCAAGGAGGTGCAGATCGTTGACGCGCGCCGGGTCAGGTTCGTCCTCAAGGAGCCGTGGCCCGACTTCATGACGTTTTACGGGACAACGGCGGCGGGCGCCGGCTGGATCGTTCCCAAGAAGTACGTCGAGAGTGTCGGCGACGAGGGCTTCAGGAAGGCCCCGATCGGCGCCGGACCCTATCGGTTCGTCAGCTTCACCCCGGGCGTGGAGCTGATCCTCGAGGCGTTCGACGGCTACTGGCGCAAGGCGCCGAGCGTCAAGCGCCTGGTCTTCAGAAGTGTCCCCGACGAGACGACGCGTGCGGCCGCGCTCAAGCGCGGCGAGGTGGACGTGGTGTACTTCCTGACGGGCCCGGTGGCCGAGGAAGTCCGTCGGACGCCCGGGCTGAAGCTCGTCGCCACGCGGACCAACGGGGTCTTCTTCCTCGACTTCATCGAGCAGTGGGATCCGAAGTCGCCGTGGCACGACCAGCGGGTGCGACTCGCCGCGAGCCTCGCCATCGATCGGAAGACGGTCAACGAAGCCGAGCAGCTCGGCTTCGCGGGTATCACCGGCAACATCGTCCCGCGGGCGATGGAGTTCGCGATCCCCATCGATCCGCACCCCTATGACCCGAAACGCGCCAAGCAGCTCCTGGTCGAGGCCGGCTACCCGAACGGCTTCGACGGTGGCGACCTCACGCCCCAACCGCCCTACTACTCCATGGCGGAGGCCGTCTCCAACTACCTGGGTGTCATCGGGATCAAGACGCGGGTGAGGACGCTGGAGCGCGCCGCCTTCCTTTCGAGCTGGGGGGAGAAGAAGCTCCGCGGTGTCGTGCTGGGCGGAACGGGCGCCGGCGGCAACGCGGCGACTCGAATCGAGTTGCTCGCGACGCGGGCCGGCCGGTACGCGTACGGCGTCCTCCCCGAAGTCGAAGACCTCTTCCAGCAGCAGGCGAGAGAGCTCGACCGCAAGAAGCGCGAGGCGTTGCTCCATCAGATCCAGCGGATCCTCCACGATCGCGTCGTGTTCGCTCCGATCTGGGAAAACGGATTCATTCGGGGTGTCGGGCCGAAGGTTGACGAGCCGGCCCTCACCCTGATCCCCTACTACCCGTACTCGGCGCCGTACGAGGACGTTCGGCTCAAGCTGCGATGATCCCCCAAGGAGGCCGCAGGTGAGATTCCTGGCTCGATCCGTCGCCGCTGCCGTGCTGCTCTCCGCGATCTGGGCGCTCGGCGTGCCCGTGAGGACCGCTGAGGCGGCCGGACCCCAGGGCCAGGTGACGTACGCCTTCCACGTCACGCTGGCACCCCGCTGGCTCGATCCCGGCGAGACGGAGTCCGCCATCAGTCCGTTCAAGGTCCTCTACGCGATCCACGACGCGCTGGTGAAGCCCATGCCCCAGAGCCCGACCACGCCGAGCCTCGCGGAGTCCTGGTCGGTGTCCCCCGATGGCACCAGTTACGAGTTCCTGTTGCGCCAGGGGATCAAGTTCCACAACGGGGATGCCGTCACCCCCGAGGACGTCAAGTTCTCCTTCGACCGCTATCGCGGCGGGGCGGCGAAGCTCCTCAAGGACAAGGTCAAGGACGTGCAGGTCGTCGACGCGCGCCGGGTCAGGTTCCTGATGAAGGAGCCGTGGCCGGACTTCATGACGTTTTACGGGACCACCGCGACCGGAGCCGGCTGGGTCGTGCCGAAGAAGTACGTCGAGAAAGTCGGCGAGGACGGCTTCAGGAAAGCGCCGATCGGCGCCGGACCCTACCGGTTCGTGAGCTCCACGCCGGGGGTCGAGATCGTCGTCGAGGCCTTCGAGGGCTACTGGCGGAAGACGCCGAGCGTGAAGCGCCTGGTCTTCAAGAGCGTCCCCGACGAGACGACGCGCGCGGCCGGGCTCAAGCGTGGCGAGTTCGACATCGTGTACTTCCTGGGCGGCCCCGTGGCCGAGGACATCCAGCGGACACCCGGGCTCAGGCTCACCGCTGTTCGGAGCAACGCCGTCTTCTTCCTCGAGTTCACCGAGCAGTGGGACCCGAAGTCGCCGTGGCACGACCGGCGGGTGAGGCTCGCCGCGAGCCTGGCGATCGATCGCAAGACGATCAACGAGGCCGAGCAGCTCGGATTCGCCGGCATCACCGGGAACATCGTCCCGCGGCACATGGAGTTCGCGCTGCCCATCGATCCGCATCCCTACGATCCGAAGCGCGCCAAACAGCTCATGGTCGAGGCCGGCTACCCGAACGGGTTCGATGCCGGCGACCTCACCCCCAACCCGCCGTACTTCTCAATGGCGGAGGCGATCGCCGGTAACCTCGCCGCCATCGGGATCCGGACGCGCGTCAGGACGATGGAGCGCGCCGCGTTCCTGTCGACCTGGGGCGAGAAGAAGCTCCGCGGCGTCGTGCTGGGCGTCCAGGGCGCGGGCGGCAATGCGGCGACTCGAATCGAGGGGCTCGCGACGAAGAACGGCCGGTACGCGTACGGCGTGCTTCCGGAGGTCGAGGACCTGTTCCAGCGTCAGGCGCGAGAGATCGACCGGAAGAAGCGCGAGGAGATGCTTCACCAGATCCAGCGGATCCTCCACGACCGCGTCGTGTTCGCCCCGATCTGGGAAAATGGATTCATTCGAGGCGTGGGACCCAAGGTCGAGGAGCCGGCCCTCACCCTGATCCCGTCCTTCCCCTATTCGGCGCCCTACGAGGACGTCCGGCTCAAGCGGCCATAACGTAAGCCGCGAGGGCCGTACGGCGCCCTCGCGGCGCACGCTTCGCGTAGCGCGAGGCTACTGCAGCGGGGAGAAGGCCGACGGCAGAAGAATCTTGTTCTCCTGCGTGATCAGCCGATCGCCACCGCCCGGAGGCGGCCACACGCCCTTCTTCCTTGCGTCCTCACGCACCTGCATGCGGTTGTCCATGCTTGAGTAGGCCCAGATGTGGACGAAGCCGTTGGCGCGGCCGAACTCGACGCCGCCGGCGAACACGATCGGTGAAAGCTTCGAGCGCTCGGCGGCCTTGGACTCCCAGCCCTTCGCCAGGTCCGGGAGCGTGCCCGGCTTGATCGTGTAGTAGCGCAGCTCGTAGACCGGGCCCATCTTGCCGGGATGAGGCTCGGGGATGAACGAGAACGGGTTGACGATCTCCGAGCGCATCTGACGAATGAACTCCTGGATCTTCGGCGGCCAGTTCGCCTCTTTCGAGGACTCGCCCCGTACGCGCGCGCGATCGGCCAGATCCTTGTACCCCCAGATGTGGACGATCTCGTTGAGCGGCCCGACCTCGGTGTGCAAGAAGGCCGTCAGCTCGGAGTACTTCTTGCGGTACTGGTAAGCGTCGCCGAAGCGCTTCTCGACCTCGGCGAGGCTGCCTGGAGCGATCTGGTAGGTGCGGATCTCGTAAATCACGTTGGACTCCTTTCGTCAGGGTTGGCGGCC
>QHSV01000319.1 GCA_003221655.1 Candidatus Rokuibacteriota bacterium | reverse complement strand
CGCTGATGGCGCGGCTCGAGCTCTCCGAGATCCAGGCCCGTGCGATCCTCGACATGCGGCTCCAGCGCTTGACCCAGCTCGAGCGCCACAAGGTCGTGGAGGAGCACGAGCAGACGCTCGCGCTCATTCAGGAGCTGCAGGGTATCCTCGCCTCCGACGCGAAGCTGATGGCGATCATCCGTCAGGAGCTCCTGGCGATCAAAGAGGAGTACGGCGACGCGCGGCGCACGGAAATCCTGACCGAAACCACAGAGCTCACGATCGAGGATCTCCTGGCCGACGAGGAGATGGTCGTGACGATCTCCCGCGCGGGCTACATCAAGCGGACTCACGTCGAGGCGTACCGGAGCCAGAGGCGCGGGGGCAAAGGCGTGACCGGTATGGAGACGAAGGAGGAGGACATCGTCGAGGATCTCTTCGTCGCCTCGACGCACTCGTACCTTCTCTTCTTCACGAACCGCGGCAAGGTCCACTGGCTGAAGGTCCACGAGATCCCCGAGGGCGGGCGCCAGGCCAAGGGCAAGGCCATGGTGAACCTTCTCTCGCTCGGCGAAGGCGAGGTGGTCGCGACGTGCGTGCCGGTGCGTGATTTCGCCGCCGGCGGCTATGTCCTGTTCGCCACCAAGAAGGGCCAGGTGAAAAAGACCGAGCTCGAGGCGTATTCGCACCCGCGGGCCGGCGGGATCCAGGCCATCGGCCTGGACGACGACGACCAGGTCATGACCGCCCGGCGGACCGACGGCCGGCGCGAGGTCATGATCGCGACCAAGCTCGGCATGATCATCCGGTTCTCGGAGGAAGAGGTGCGCCCGATGGGCCGGGGCGCCGGTGGCGTGAAGGGCATCGAGCTCGACGACGGCGACGAGGTCATCGCCGCGGACGTCGTGCAGGAAGGCGTCACGATCCTCACCGTCACCGAGCGCGGCTTCGGCAAGCGGACGCCCCTCGACGAGTACCGGCTGCAGGGGCGGGCCGGCAAGGGCATCATCGACATCAAGACCGGCGGCCGCAACGGCACCGTCGTCGCCATGCTTCAGGTGCACGACGGCGACGACATCCTGGTCGTCACGACCAATGGCAAGATGATCCGTTTCCACGTCGCCGACGTCTCCTCCCAGGGGCGCAACACCTGGGGCGTGCGGATCATCGACCTCGAGCCCGACGACCGCGTCGGCTCCGTCGCTCGCGTCGAGTCGGAGAGCGCCGCGCCCGTCGAAGCGCCGTAGCGCCGTGCTGGACCTCCGGCTGATCCGCGAGCAGCCCGAGGCGGTCGAGCGCGCTCTGGCCGGCAAGGGCGGCGCCGAGCACGTCAAGGACATCGTCGCCCACGACACAACGCGGCGACGTCTCCTCAGGGAGGCCGAGGACCTCAAGGCGCTCCGCAACCGCGCCTCAGAAGCGATCGGTCAGGCCAGGAAGCGGGGCGAAGACGCCTCGGCGGACATGGCGCGGATGCGTGAGGTCGGCGAGCGCATCCGGGCGCTCGACGAGACGGTCAAGGACGTCGACGCGCGGATCGAGGCGCTCCTCATGCAGATGCCCAACCTGCCCCATCCCTCGGTCCCCATGGGGCGGAGCGAGGACGACAACGTCGAGGTCCGCCGCTGGGGCACGCCGCGCGACTTTCCGTTCGCGCCGAAGACGCACGACGAGGTCGGTGCCGCGCTCGGCCTCCTCGACCCGGAGCGCGCCGTCAAGATCGCGAAGGCGCGCTTCAACGTGCTGTGGGGCCCCGCCGCCCGCCTCGAACGCGCGCTCGGGCAATTCATGCTGGACCTCCACACGCGCGAGCACGGCTACACGGAGGTCTGGGTGCCGCACCTGGTGAACGGCGCCACCATGCTCAAGACCGGGCAGCTCCCGAAGTTCGAGGAAGGGCTCTTCAAGACGGTCGAGCCCGACGAGAACCGCAATCTCTATCTCATCCCGACCGCGGAAGTGTCGTTGACCGCGCTCCACAGCGGAGAGCTCCTGGCCGAGCGGACCCTGCCGCTCCTCTACACGGCCCTCACCCCCTGCTATCGCCGGGAGGCGGGGACCTACGGCAGGGACATGAAGGGTCTCTACCGCCAGCACCAGTTCGAGAAAGTGGAGCTGGTGAAGATCGTGACGCCGGCCCAGTCGTACGACGAGCTGGAGTCGTTGGTGCAGAACGCCGAAGCGGTGCTGCAACGGCTCGAGCTCCCGTACCGAGTGGTGGCCCGCTGCGTCGGCGATTTGGGTTTCAGCGCGGCGAAGGGCTACGATATCGAGGTGTGGCTGCCCGGGCAGCAGCGTTACCGCGAGATCTCGTCGTGCTCGAACTACGACGCGTTCGGCGGTCGACGCGCCGAAATCCGGTATCGTCCGGAGGGCGGCGGCCGAGCCGAACACTGCGCAACGCTGAACGGCTCGGGCCTCGCGGTCGGCCGCACGGTGATGGCCGTGCTCGAGAATTACCAGGAGACCGACGGTACCGTCACGATCCCGCCGGCGCTACGCCCGTACATGGATGGCCTCGAGCGTCTGGCGCGGTTCGAACGCTGAGGCTGCCGGCGTCAGAGCGGGGAGCTATCGTCGCTTGAGGGCATCCTCTGCCGGACCGCCGCCGCGGCTGCCGACGATCGTGTAGTCCAGGAGTCTGATCTCGTAGGTCCCACGGATGTAGTCGATCCCGCTGCCCCACGTCCGAAACCCCCGGGTCAGGATGGGGATCGATACTTGCTTCGCGAGGCCGGGTGGGATGACGGTCCCCTTGAAGTCCCGCAGATGAAAGTCCAGCACTTCACCACGCGGGTTCTTGACCACGACCAGGATGCGGACGTCCGCAATCGTCTCGGCCGTCCTGTTCTGGAGCGAGGCGGTGAGGGAGGCCAGGGTGCTGCCTTCGGTGAAGATCCCGAACTCTTCGATGATGTTGTTGAAGTAGACCAGGTCCTTGAGTCGGTCGCCCTCGCGCAAATCGAGGGCGGCCGGCACTGCCGCACTGAAGGCGATCGAGGCGGGCGGGAGGTCGCGCAGCAGATTCACCGGGAGCGCGAAGTTCAGGTTCTGCCCTTTAGCGGCCGTCGCCGTCGCGACCCCGATCACGCGGCCCACGGAGTTGAAGACGGGCCCGCCGCTGCTCCCGGGGCTGATCGGGGCCGTGATCTGCAGGAATTTGACGGTGCCCAGGGTACGCAGTCCTCCCACGATGCCGGTCGAGACGGTTCCCTCGAGTCCTTGTGGGCTGCCCAGGACGACGACATCCTGCCCGACGGTCACCGAGTCCGAGTCGGCGAGCGACACGGCGGGCGTGGCGTCGAATGAGGTCTGGAGTGTCACCAGGTCGTACTTGCGGGCGAAGTTCAAAATCTTCACCGCGGCTCCGCGCTGGCCGCGCCAGCGCACGATGATCTTTGCGGCGCCGCCGACGACGTGGGCATTGGTCACCAGGACGCCGTCGCGCGTGATGAAGAACCCACTTCCCAGGGCGAGCGGCTGATCGTGTTCGTCGACCGCGATCAGGGTCACGACGGCGGGGAGATTCTCACGGGCAATCCTGGCGGTCGCCGACTCTTGGGCGTATGCGGTAGCGTGTGATCCGGGTAGCAAGGCGGCGAGCGCAAGCCCTGCGGCCAATCGGGCGCACCGCGGAGACGCAAAACGAGAGGAAGCGCCGAAGAAACCGGATGCTGCCGTCATGGCTCGTCCCTCTTGCGTCATGCGTCGGCTGAAGTCGAGGAACTATCTTCTACACGAGAAGCCGCGAATTGACAAGAGGTGGTCCTGAGGATATTTCCGGAATCTATTGTTCCCAGGGCCGGAATCGGCTGAGCGCGGTTGGCGCGCCATTCCGGGGAGCCGGCCGATGGTGATCGATCAGTGATCACCCGGCGCACGTTCCTCTACAGCCTGACGGTAAGCACCCTGGCGACGTCGCGTTCGGCCGAGGCGCAGCAAGCAGGGAAGGGGTATCGCCGACGGACACGTTAGCCCGGTGGATTTCGACCGGCCCGAGCGCATGGAGCAGCGTTCCTGGCCAGCATTCATTCGAGGATAAGTCGATGTCATCGTCCTCGTCGGCGGGGCGCGGGGCCGCGGTGGTCCAGAAAGTGACCAGGACCATTCCCATCGTCACCCTGACCTCGGGAGACTTGGGGCTCACGATCCCGCA
>QHSV01000318.1 GCA_003221655.1 Candidatus Rokuibacteriota bacterium | reverse complement strand
TACCGGGCGATTCACCAGCCGGCACTACCAATCCGGCCTTCTGTTTGATGAGCTGACATCGGATTCAGCCCTGACACGAACCATGGTGCTCGTGACGCACCAGGGTGTGGCTGAGGCTGCACCGCGTCCGATCATCTCGGGGGTGTATCACGACCAATGGCGCAAGACACACACGGGATGGCGGCTTGCGCACCGGGCCGCACATGTTGACGGAGATGCCGGTTTTTGAAGTAAGGGGCCCGGGCGCCTACGACGGGCGGATCCGATAGCGGCCGTGCTCGTCCCGCCCGAGCACGCGACGCTCGCGGAGCGTGCCCCACGCCTGGAGCACGGTGCGGTAGTCCACCTCGGGGAGCTCCCGCACGAGCTCGTAGAAGGTGCGCGCCCGCGCGCCGAGGAGCGCGGCCATCCGGTCGGCGACGGCGTCGGCCATTACTGGTAGTCCTCGAGCCTCACGTCGTCCACCCACACGTGGCGGATCCGATCGTAGTACGCGGGCGGGATGCCCTCGGGGATGGTGGCGTCGATGCCCATCTTGGCCGTCATCGGCAGCTCGCCCGGCTCGAGCTCCCACGGCCGGACACTCGGGTCCACGTGCTTGGCCTGGGCCCCGGCGATGATGATGACGTCCTTGTCCGGCTGGACACGGAAGGTGCGCGCCCACTCGACCTGGGTGGGATCGTGGATGTCCACGTCCTCGTCCACGACGATCGCGTGCTTGGTGTCGGGAAGTGCCAGGATCGCCATCAGCGCGTTCTTGCCCCCGCCCGCTCGCTTGCGGATGGAGGCGATGACGGACCAGCGGCAGGCGCTGCCCTCGGTCACCGCGACGTTGACCACGTCGACGCCCGCCGTCTTCAGCACGTTCCACACCTGAGCCTCGGTGGCGGCAGCCCCGAGCCAGGCGTTTTCCCACGGCATCTGGAGCAACTGGAAGATCGCGTCGCGCCGGTGCGTGATCGCCGTCACCTTGAAGACCGGGTTCGCCTTGAGGTCGCCATACATGCCGGCGAACTCGCCGAACGGGCCCTCGTCCTGCGTCCAGCCGATCGGCAAGAGCTCGCCCTCGAGCACGATCTCGGAGTCGGCGATGGCGGGCACGTCGACCGTCCGACACTGGACGAAGGGGACGGGCGAACCGTGGAGCCCGCCCGCGACCGCCATCTCGCTGACGCCGGGGGGCGCCTTGTAGGCCGCGCTCAGGATCTCGATGGGATGGACGCCGATCGAGACGGAGATGGGCAGCGGTTCTCCCCGGGCCAGGTAGGCCTCGTAGAGACGGCGCAGGTCGGAGACGGTGACGAGATCGATGCCGGTCTCGTCGCGCGAACGGAACATGAGACGGTACACGCCGGCGTTGAGCCCGCGCTCGGGGCTGCGGGCCATCACCACGCCCGCGCTGATGTACGGCCCACCGTCCTTCTCGGCGAGGAGGGGGATCGGCAGCTCGGTCAGATCGACGTCACGGCCGGTCCGGACGACCTCCTGAGCGGGCGCGTCCGGCACCATCTCGGGTGCGATCATCGATCGCACCCCGGCCGCGAATCGCGTGCCTAGCTCCGACTCCGGCCAGCCCAGAGCCGCCGCCAGCCGCTGGCGGTTCCAGAAAAGGCCGCCGGCGACTCGGAGGTCGAACCCGCGCACGCGCTCGAAGAGCACGGGACGGTCGGCCTTGACGACGAGCGCGGAGAGGTGGCGCGCGTCGACTTCCTTCTGGAGGCGGAGCAGCCGATCCTCGCGCGCCAGGCGGGCGAGCGTGTCGCGGAACGACGGGCGCGGGGAACCCATGGCGGGGAGAGTCTGGCACCCGCGCCCGCAGGATTCAAGACGCGGTGACGCCGATTGGCGTCGAACACGTAGAGGGCTCGGATCGTCGGTCGAAGGTCGGGATCGCTCGCCGATCTGGGATAATGCCGCCCACGACGCACATGGACGTGGCGTGGGCGCGGCTGATCGCCGACGTGCAGGGCTCCGGGCGCCAGGCCGTCCTCGCCGTCACCGGCGGGGGGACCGCGGCGATCGCGGAGCTACTCCGCGTGCCCGGTGGGTCGCGTCTGCTGCTCGAGGCCATCGTGCCCTACGACCCCCGGTCGCTCGCAGAGTTCCTCGGGCAGGCCCCGGAGCAGGCCTGCAGCGCGGAGACCGCGGTCGCCATGGCCGAGCGCGCGCGCGGGCGCGCGGCTGCGATAGCCCGGCCCGAGGCGGTGCCAATCGGGCTCGGGGCCACGGCCAGCCTCGTGAGCGATCGACCCAAGCAGGGCGACCATCGCTGTCACATCGCGGTGGCGATGGATGCGGGAACGGAGCTCACCTCGATCGTCCTCGACAAGGGCCGGCGCGACCGGCCGGCCGAGGAAGACCTCGTCGCCCGGGCCATCGTGCTGTGTCTGGCGCAGGGGTGCGGAGTCGCGGCGCCACCCCTCGAGACGGTGCTGGCAGCGGGCGATCGTTGCACGCGGCGTTCGCTTCCGTCCAGCTCGCCGATCGACCGGCTGCTCTCCGGTGCGCTCGCCCGGGTCACCGTGTGTCCGGACGGCCAGCTCGCGGCGTCGGCACCCACCCCCTCCGCGGTGCTTCCCGGCTCCTTCAACCCACGGCACGCTGGACACGTCGGCCTGGCGCGGACGGCTTCGCAGATCCTCGGGACGCCGGTCCACTTCGAGCTCTCGGTGCTCAACGTGGACAAACCGGCCCTCACCGCCCGGGAGGTACGGCGGCGCCTCGCCCAGTTCGCGTGGCAGGCCACGGTGGAGTTGACGCGGGCCCCGACCTTCCTGGAGAAGTCGCGTCTCTTCCAGGACGTCACCTTCGTGATCGGCGCCGACACGGCGGAGCGGCTTGTCGCCGCGCGATACTATGGCGACAGCGAGACGCGGATGCACGCAGCCCTGCAGGAAATGGCCGAGCGCGGAGCGCACTTCCTCGTCGCGGTGCGGCGCGACGAGGCGGGGCGCGTCCGCTCGCTGGCCGACGGCGTCGTGCCGGCGCGCTTCGCCGGTCTGTTCACGGAGATCCCGGAGAGCCGCTTCCGCTTCGATGTCTCCTCCACGGAGCTCCGCGCCGACTCCGGGCAGGAGGCAACGGGATAGAGTGACAGGTCCGGATTGGCGGTCGACTCGGTTGACGCCGCCCGTCGACTGCGCGATGCTCTCGGGTGACCTTCGAATGCCGCGAACCCGGGAGATGGCGCCATGAAAAACCTGGTTTTGGAAACGACCGCGCCGTTCCAGGGCCTGCCTGAACTAGTCGCCTATGACGAAGGCCTGTTCGAGAAGGAAGGGCTCATCGTCGAATGGGCCGACCGCGAAGCCGGTGTCGAGAAGAAGACCGAGATCGATATCACCGGCCCCAAGGGGGTGAACCCGTTCGCGAGCCATGGCCGCCTCTTCGAGCAGGGCAAGGCGGACATGTACAACGCCTGCGAATGGGGGAATTACTGCCGCGTCCAGGAGACCGGCGTCAAAAGCCGCCAGCTTGGCCGACGCGCCATCGTCGCCTATGCGGCGCTGGTGGTGCCACCGGATTCGCCGGTCTATACGGCGCAGCAGCTCGCCAACCGGACCATCGGCGTGCCCTTCTATTTCGGCACGCATTACATCGCGCTGCATCTGCTGGAAGGTTGACCGCGTCGATGCCGAGACCTATGCCGCATTCAATCGCGCGGTGCGCGAGGCGGTGCGGCGCATCAACGCGAACAAGCGCGCCTATCTCCACTATTTCATCGATTACCACGACAAGAACGATCCCGAGATCGCGGCCCTCACGATCGACGATCTCCGCGAGAGCCGCGTCGTGGTGTGCGATCCCGCGCCGATCCCGCTCGACGAGATGCAGCGCACCTTCGACTGGCTGAAGAGCTGGGGCATGCTGGAAGCGACCGCCTCGCCCTTCGATCTCGTCAATCTCGCCGTGCAGACGGAAGCGCACTTCCGCACTGCCGCGGCGCGCCCCTGAGGCTCTGAACTAACGAGAAGGCGGGAGCTGATTCACCGCGCGTCCGCCGCTCCGGCCCCGCCTCGACCCGAGCCCTTTCACCGCAAGAAGTCGCCTTGCCGGCGCTTGTAGTCGTTCTGCTTGAGGGCGATGGCCAGCAGCTCCTCCGAGGCGACGCGGTCTTTGAGGTCCGCCGGCGCACCTCCCTCGCGGAGATACTTGAGCGTGTCGTACACGGCCTTGGCCGCGGCGTAGAAGGGATGATGCCCCTGCAAGGCGATCCGCACGCCGTTGGCCGCCAGGAAAGTGCGGTCAGCCAGGGCGGGAGGTGCTCCCCCCAGCATCAGAGGCAGTCGGGTGACCCGATGCATCGCCTCGACTTCCTCGCGCCGGCTGGCGCCCGCCAGAAAGACCGCGTCGATCCCGGTGTCCTGGTAGACCTTGAGGCGCTTCTCGGCTTCGGCGATTCCCCCGCGGCGCAAGGCGCCGGTGCGGCCAATGACGACCAGCGACGGATCCTGGCGTGCCGCCACGGCAGCCCGGAGTTTTCCGACCATCTCCCCGACGGGTACCAGACCCTCGTCCTGTCCACCAAAGGGCATCGGCAGCACGGTATCTTCGATCGTCAGCGCGGCGACCCCCGACGTCTCGAGCTCTTCCACCGTGCGCATGACGTTCAGCGCGTTTCCGTATCCGTGATCCGCGTCCACCATGAGGGGCAGATCGCTTCCACGGGTGATGCGTCGAATCTGCTCGGCGAACTCCGTCAACGTCAGGACGACGAGATCCGGCGCCCCGAGGACGGTCCCCGAGGCGATCGATCCGGCGAACATTCCCACCTCGAACCCGAGTGACGCCGCCATGCGCGCCGACATCGCGTCAAACACCGACGCCGGGTGAATGCAGACGTTGCCTTCGAGTATCCGACGATACTGTTTCCGGCGTTCAGAGAGCAGCATGTGTGGTCTACCTTTCCGTGGGAATCATGCCAGGGGAAGCTGCTCGGCATCCGACGCCGGAGCGACCTCGAACGCGTTCAGGATGCCGGAGACGATACCGTAGTGGCCGATGAGAGCCGTGAGCTCCACGAGCCAGGGCACGCTGTGCTGGCCGCGGAGCCGGTCGAATAGCGCCTGGGTCACGGCATTGGTTCTCGAAAGCTGCCGCACGTAATCGACGGTGTCCCGCTCCCCGGCCGGCAGGGTCGCGAGATCTCCGCGGTCGCGCACGGCGGTGACGGCCGCCTCACTGACGCCAGCCTTCCGCGCCGCCGGAGCATGGGCCGCCCAGACGTAAGGGCAATCCTTCTCACGGGCGGTGGCGATGATGGCCAGCTCCCGCGACTCGGGCTTCACCTGGGAGTTGAAGCGCAGATAGGTGCCCACGTCGAGATGCCGCCGACAGAGCTCCGGGCTCTGCATCAAGATGCTGAACGGCCCGCGCACGCTGCCGCGGCCTTCGGCGACCGCGTCGAAGATGGATCGATGCTCCTCGGGAACCTGGTCCCGCCGCGTGATGGGCGTGATGCGGGGCACGGCGAGCGGAGGGCGAGCCTTCGTCGATGCCGCCGCAGACCTTGGAACGGCTGGTAGCGCGTCCACGGGAGCGCCGGGTGTGACTTCGAACGCGTTCAGAATTCCGGACAGCGCGGCGTAGCGACCGATCCAGCTCGTCAGCTCGACCAGCCATTTGGGGTCATGGGCCTTGAGAAGTTGATCGAACACTCCGCTCTCGACGCGATTGTCCTGGAGCAGCTGCCGGACGTAGAGGACGACCGCCCGCTCCGGACCCGGCAAGCCGTCGACGGGCCGGCGGTCGCGGACCGCGTCGATGGTTTCCGCGGCGATGCCGGCCTTCCGAGCCTGCGACACATGGGCGTTCCAGACGTAGCCGCAGTCCTTCTCACGAGCCGTCGCGCAGACGGCCAGCTCGGCGTGCTCCGGCTCGACGATGCTCTCCCGGTGGAGATACTCGCTGATCTCGTTCCAGGGCCGCGCCAGGCCGGGGCTGTGCAAGACGACGGTGGAAGGGCCGCTGATCCGGCCCCGAAGCGCCGCCAGCTTGTCGAAGAGAGCGTGGTGCTCGGGGGCGATGTCTTCCTTGTTGACGATGAGCTTCACGCGCGCCATCGGATTGTCCTTTCGGGGACCCGGGATGGCCCCAGACCCCAGCGCTCGACGAGTGGGCAGAGCTTAGCGGGACCCGCGGGCAGCGTCAACGCGGCTCGGTCGTACAATGGCGCCAATCCGTACGGCGGGAGGGGTTCATGGACGCGACGACCGAATTCCTGAGCGACTACGCGCATCGACTGGGCTACGCCGATCTGTCCCCTGAAGCGGTCCACCAGGTGAAGCGAACGCTGGTCGACACCCTCGGGTGCGCGGCCGGCGCGTTCGATGGCGAGCCGGCCGCCATCGCCCTGCGTGTCGCGTCGCGAGTTCAGGGAGACCCCGCAGCTCGCATCCTGGGCTCATCGCAGACGACGTCCACGGACTTTGCGGCGTTCGCGAACACCGTGCTCGTCCGATATCTGGACTGTAACGACACCTACGCAGCCCGGGGGACGGGCCACCCGAGTGACATGATTCCCGCCGTGCTGGCCGCGGGCGATGGACACGGAGCGGGTGGGCGAGCGGTCATCACGGCGATCGCCGCCGCGTACGAAGTGTTCTGCCGTTTCGCGGACAGAATCCCCTTGAAGGGATGGGATCAGGGCATGTTCGCCGCCATCGGCGCGGCTTGCGGCGCCGGCAAGATTCTCGGGCTCGACCAGGCGGCGATCGGGAACGCCATTTCCATCGCGATCACGTCCGGTGTGCCGCTCGGAGTCACGCGAATCGGCGAGCTCTCGATGTGGAAGGGCTGCGCGACGGCGGCCGCCATCCGCACGGGAGTGTTCGCGGCCGAGCTGGCGGCGGAAGGAATGACGGGACCGGGCCATCCCTTCGAGGGACGGGACGGACTCTGGCAGCACCTGGCGGTGGACGCACCGAAGTGGGAGCGCTTCGGTGGCGGAGGCGAGCCGTTCAGCATCATCTCCACCAGTTTCAAGGCATATCCCGCTGTCGTCCACACTCAGGGGCCCATC
>QHSV01000317.1 GCA_003221655.1 Candidatus Rokuibacteriota bacterium | reverse complement strand
TTGATCGTCGCGGGCCTCGCGGTCGCGTTCGGGCCCGGAGCCCGGTGACGGTATACTCGAAAGCGTGGCCGAGCCTCGCCGCTACCAGCTCCAGAACGACGCCGCGAACCGCCTGATCGCCGACCTGCTCGAGGCGGAGGCAGTGCCAGCCGAGCGCCGCGGCTATATCCAGCAGCTCCTCACGACTGTACTCAAGCTCCACGAGGACGGGGCCGGGACGGGTGACCTCAAGATCAC
Source organism: Candidatus Rokuibacteriota bacterium (assembly GCA_003221655.1). GTDB lineage: Bacteria > Methylomirabilota > Methylomirabilia > Rokubacteriales > CSP1-6 > AR31. The sequence continues at coordinate 3,824 of QHSV01000317.1, read as the reverse complement.
CAACACGGCCCTCAAGGAGCTGCGCTACGCTTACAAGGTCTTTGCCCCGTACAGCGGGGTCCGCAAGGTGACGGTCTTCGGCTCTGCACGCCCGGCCTCGAGCGAGGAAGCCACGGCCAGCGCACGCCTCTTCGGCAAGCGGATGATCGAGGAGGGCTGGATGGTCGTCACCGGGGCCGGCGCCGGCATCATGGGCGCCGCGCAGGAGGGAGCAGGCGGCGAGAAGAGCTTCGGGCTGAACATCCGCCTGCCGTTCGAGCAGGAGGCCAATCCCTGGATCGCCTCCGACCCGAAGCTGATCACCTTCAAGTATTTCTTCACGCGCAAGCTCTTCCTGGTGAAGGAGGCGAGCGCGGTGGCGCTCTTCCCGGGTGGTTACGGGACGATGGACGAGACCTTCGAGCTCCTCACGCTGATACAGACGGGCAAGTCGGCGATCATCCCCGTCGTGTTGATCGAGGCCGGGCCCAAGCCCTACTGGCGAATCTGGCACCGATGGATCGCGGGCACGCTCGTGGAGCGCGGGCTCATCGATCCCGAGGACACATCGCTCTTCCGGATCGTCGACACGCCCGACGAGGCGGTGGGCGAGATGACGAGCTTCTACCGCGTCTACCACTCATCGCGGATCGTCGGCGACGATCTGGTCTTCCGGCTCACGCATCGGCTCGAGCCGACGCAGCTCGCCGACCTTCAAAGCAAGTTCGGCGACATCCTCAAAGCGCCGGCGACGCAGGCGCCGGGCCCGGTGCCGCAAGAGCTGAACGAGTTCCCCGAGCTGCCGCGGCTCATCCTGCCGTTCGACCACCGCTCCTTCGGGCGGCTCCGCCAGCTGATCGACTTCGTCAACCAACTCTGAGCCTTTCACGCCGCCCGGTCTGCGGTGTCATAGGGGCGGAGGGTGAGATCCCATGCCAAGCACAGATCGGCCAGAGTCCGGATTCCTCGTCCTGGCGGATATTTCGGGGTTCACGGCGTTCGTGACCGCCACGGAGCTCCGGCACGGGGCGGAGGTTACGGGGGTGCTGCTGGCAGGAGTCATGGAGGCTCTCTCTCCGCCGCTGGAGATCCAGGAGCTGGAAGGCGACGCGGTGTTCGCGCTGGGCCCGGACGATGCCGAAGGGGCGGACCGGCGGCTCCTCGAGGCGTTCGGTCGCGCCTTCGCCGCCTTCGGCGAGCGGCGGCGCGAGATCTCACTGGACACGAGCTGCGCCTGCCGGGCCTGCCGGGGTGTGCTCGGGCTCAGCCTCAAGCTGATCGTCCATCACGGGAGTTTCTTGCGGCAGGTCGTGCGTGGTCGATCCCGCGTCGCCGGCCCGGACATCATCCTTGCGCACCGGTTCCTCAAGAACGACGTCGAGCCCTCGACGTACGTGCTGTTTACCGGCGCAGCGGTAGAGCGCTTCGGCATCGATCCGGTCGCGGCCGGCATGGCCCGTTACACGGGCACGTACGCGCATTTCGGTGAAGTGGACTGCTACGTCGTCTCGCTCGACCGCTTCGAACGCCTCGCCGACGGCGGCAACGGTGAGGTGCTACTCGGGCTCCGGTCGCTCCTCAGTGACCTGGCACTCGGTGCAGACCCAGGTCCTCAGGACGACCTTCGTCCGGTCGTGGCGGCGTAGGGTCCAGGGAATCAGGGCGAGCCGCCCGCACTTCGGACAGCGCTCGGGGCGGGCGTCGGGTGGGAGTGACGACGGGAGCCACGGAATCTTCGCGGGCATCGGATCGTGATGATATCAGGTGGGTCCTCGCCCGGGTACAATAGGGGCCCATGAGACGGTTCCGCGTCGCCCTGGGCCAGATCAATCCCACGGTCGGCGACTTCGATCGCAACCTCCGCATGATCGTGGACGGGATCGAACGGGCGCGCGCGCTCGGCTGCTCGCTGGTGGCCTTCCCCGAGCTCGCGATCACCGGCTACCCGCCCGAGGACCTCCTCTTCAAGCCGGCCTTCATCGAGGCCAACCTTCGCGCGCTCGACGCGGTGACGCGCGCTTCGCGCGGGCTGTCGGTGGTGGTCGGCTTCGTCGACAAGAACGACGACATCTTCAACGCCGCCGCGGTGCTGCACGACGGGACCCGCGCGGGCGTCTACCACAAGCAGTACCTGCCGAACTACGGTGTGTTCGATGAGAACCGCTACTTCCAAGCCGGGACCGAGGCGCCCGTCTTCGTGGCGGGCGACACGACCTTCGCGGTCAACGTATGTGAGGACATCTGGTATCCGGCGGGGCCGACTACTGTGCAGGCGCTCGCCGGCGCCGAGCTGGTCGTCAACATCAACGGATCGCCCTACCACGCCGGCAAGGCCCGCTTCCGCGAGCAGATGGTGTCAACGCGCGCGGTCGACGACCTCGTGTGCGTGGCCTACGTCAACATGGTGGGCGGTCAGGACGAGCTCGTGTTCGACGGTGCGAGCATGATCGTCAACGAGCACGGCGAGTGCGTCGCGCGCGGACGGATGTTCGAGGAGGATCTGGTCGTCGCCGACCTCGACCTCGAAGCCGTCTTCCGGGCCCGGCTCCACGATTCGCGGCGGCGCAAGGAGAAGCTCCAGGTGCGGGAGACAGCGACCCGGGTCTCGCTCCCGGCGCTTGCCGCGCCGGACGCGCCGGTGCTTCCGCCCCGCGAGGTGGCGGCGCTCTCACCCGTCGAGGAGGTCTTCGGCGCGCTCGTCCTCGGGACGCGCGACTACGTGCGGAAGAACGGATTCAAGCGCGTGGTGATCGGGCTCTCGGGCGGGATCGACTCGTCGCTGGTCGCCGCGGTCGCCGTCGAGGCGCTCGGCCGGGAGAACGTGGCGGGCGTCGGAATGCCGTCCGCGTACTCGTCGACGGGAACGCGGCGCGACGCGCAGCGGCTGGCCAAGCACCTCGGCATCGAGTTCCTCACGATTCCGATCACGCCGCTCCTCAACGCGTACAAGCGATCGCTGGCGAAGGCGTTCAAGGGGATGAAGGAGGACGTCACCGAGGAGAACATCCAGGCCCGCATCCGGGGCAACCTCCTCATGGCGCTGTCGAACAAGTTCGGCTGGCTCGTGCTCACGACGGGCAACAAGAGCGAGTACAGCGTCGGCTACACGACGCTCTACGGCGACATGGCGGGCGGTTTCGCCGTGATCAAGGACGTCCCGAAGATGCTGGTCTACGACGTCGCGCGACACGTCAACGCGCGCGCCGGCCGGGCGGTCATTCCCGAACCCGTCTTCACGCGGGCGCCGTCGGCCGAGCTGCGTCCCAATCAGACGGACCAAGATACGCTGCCCCCCTACGCCGAGCTGGACCGGATCCTCGAGGGGTACGTGGAGGAAGACCGGGGCGTGAACGACCTCATCGCCCGTGGGTTCCCGGCCGACACGGTGCGCCGCGTCGTCTCGATGGTGGACACGAACGAGTACAAGCGGCGCCAGGCCCCGATCGGCGTCAAGATCACGCCCCGCGCCTTCGGGCGTGACTGGCGCCCGCCGATCGTCAACCGCTTCCGCGAGCGCTAGACTTCACGGAGCTGCCGGTGCTGGCTGTGACCGCGCCAGTCGTCCGACGGCGGCCCTCGCAATATCCGGTGCATATATCCGATCTGCGTAACCAGGCTCGAGGTGTGTCCCCGCGATTGCCAACGGCCGCTCACACAAGACTTTCGCGGCTCCCGTGATGTCCCGCCGACCGTGCTAGCTTGTGGCGAGCCGCTCGGTCCGTCGCGGAACGCAGTTCAAGAGACTAATAGTTAGCCGGTCAGGGTGATGGAACTCAGTAGCGAGGATCGCGCCGCGCTCGGCGTTGCTTTGAATGAGGCAGCTCTCCTCGGCGTCGAGGTCGATC
>QHSV01000316.1 GCA_003221655.1 Candidatus Rokuibacteriota bacterium | reverse complement strand
AGGTTGGCGGCGGTCGATGACCGCACTCTGGATGCTGTCGGCTATAGTATCCGACAGCATCCAGAGTGCGGTCATCGACCGCCGCCAACCTCGCCCCTCGGGGAGAAGGTGGCAGGGCACCCAGCCCGATGCGGCCCGTAGCGGGCAAGGAGGACGAGATGGACCTCTTCAAGACGAACGGGACGTCACCCCCGCAGCCTGACTTCGAGCTGTCTGGGCTCAGCTTCTTGAACGCCTGACGCCGCGCTCGCCCCGAACCAGACTTAGCCGTGGTGCTTGATCGCGATCCACACGCCGCGGCCGCGCCCGACGAGGGCCCGGCGACTTGAACACGCCGCGGTGACCGCGGATCTGCCACAGGAGTCCTTCACGGCGGTCGGTCCCGCCGATCCCAGCCCGCGTGATCGCGGCGCCGCAAACGCACAACACGCGGGCGCCGAACTCGCCGATCTCGAACGAGACGATCGCGTGGCGGTTCATCGCCGTCGCCATCACCGCACCACCAGCCCGTCGCCGATGGCGACGCCGATGATCGGCCCGATGTAGCGGTGCTCGACGACGATGGCGCCGCACCACCAGGTCGCGTCGGCTGGCAGGTGCTCGGCGACCCAGGCGTGCGCCACGTTGGTCAAGGGCTTGAGCAGGTAGATCAGGTCAGCGTCGAGGAGCGGACTGCGACTGCTACCCGGCTCCACAAAGAACGGCGAGGGCCGCATGGTGAAGCTGACCGACGAGCTGGTGGTCTTGTTCGCCGAGCAGCGGGCGCGGATCGTGGCCGCACTCGGGCGCCTCACGCCGCACGTGTTCCCGGTTCTGCCGGGCCCGCAGGCTCGTACGAAGCTGCTCGGCACCCGGCGCCAGGGATTCGCTCGCGCGTGGGCCACGGCGACCGCTGCGGCCGGCGTGCCGGGGCTCCTGGTCCACGACCTTCGTCGCTCAGCCGTCCGCGAGCTGATCGCCGCCGGCGTGCCGCAGCACATCGCCATGAAGGTCACGGGGCACAAGACCGTGGCCGTGTTCCAGCGGTACGCAATCGTCTCCGAGGCCGAGCAGGTCGACGTCGCGCAGCGGCTTCAGGCACGCGTGGCCGGCTTCGAGCCGCCCAGGCACGTTCTTCAGGGACGCGAGCATAACCCCACCAGCTAAACTCCCGGTAGTGCAGGAGGTCGTCCTGGACGAACGGGCGCGGCGAAGCCCGCAGCTCGAGCGCGGTTGATCGAGCTCTTGTGGTGATAATCTCTGGGCGCGATGGATCTGACGAATCTGCACTGGTTGTCGGCGGCAGAGGCGGCGGGGATGATCCGCGACGGGGTCATCAGCTCGGTGCAGCTGGTGGAGGCGTGCCTGGCGCGGGTGCGTGACGTCGACGGGCAGGTCCAGGCCTGGGCGTTTCTCGATCCCGAGCATGCGTTGGCCCAGGCGCGCGCCGCTGACGAGTTCCGACTCTCGGGGCAGCCCACCGGACCGCTGCATGGGGTGCCCGTGGGGATCAAGGACATCATCGACACCGCCGACATGCCGACCGAGAACGGCTCGGTCCTGCACGCTGGCCGCACACCGTCCCGCGACGCGGCGGTCGTGTCGCTCCTGCGTGGGGCGGGCGCGGTCATCATGGGCAAGACCGTCACGACCGAGTTCGCCACCCGCACGCCTGGCAAGACGCGCAACCCGCACAATCCCGCGCACACGCCGGGTGGGTCGTCGAGCGGGTCGGCCGCGGCGGTCGCCGCCGGCATGGTGCCGCTGGCGCTCGGCAGCCAGACCACCGGCTCGACGATCCGGCCGGCATCATACTGCGGAGTCTATGGTTTCAAGCCGACGCACGGCTTGGTCCCGCGGCACGGCATGTTCCAGCTCTCGCGCACGCTCGATCACGTCGGCCTGTTCGCGCGCTCGCTCGAGGACGTCGCGTTGCTGCTGGAACAGCTCGCGGCTCACGACGAGCGGGACCCGGACTCGCGGCCGCGCGCCCGCGTCCCGTATCGCGCCGTGGTCGCCCAGGAGCCCCCACTGCCCCCCATGTTCGCCTTCTTGAAGACGTCGCTCTGGGATCGGGTCGACGGCGACGCCCAGAAAGCGTTCGAGGAGCTGGTGGACAATCTCGGCGATCGCATCGAAGAGATCGAGCTCGTCGTGGCGACCGACGAAGTGCTCGAGTGGCAGCGCGCCATCGGGGGCGCAGAGATGGCGATCAGCCTGCGCCGGGAGGGGGACGAGGCACGCGACCAGCTGTCACCCGCGCTGCGCTCGCGGATCGAGCAAGGCCGCGCGGTCCGCGCCGTGGACTATCTCGGCGCCCGCGCCAACATTCCCGAGCTCAACGGGAGTCTGATCGAGCTGTTCGAGCAGCGTTACGACGCCATCCTGACGCCGCCCGCCTTCGGTACGGCGCCGGCGGGACTCGAGTCGACAGGGGATCCGGCCTTCTGTGCCCTGTGGACGCTCTGCGGAATACCGGCGCTCAATGTGCCGCTCATGCAGGGCACAAACGGCCTGCCGCTCGGTGTCCAGCTCGTCGGTGCACGGCATCGCGACGCGCAGCTCCTGCGCACCGCGCGCTGGCTCGTGACCCACCTCGAGGCGAGCTCGACGCCCTGACCGTGCGTCACGTCAGTGGCTTGGCGCAGCGCGTCTAGCGTGCGGCGGTGCGCTGGCGTAGGCTCTCGCCTCGCCGGGGCAGACGACGCCCCACCAGCCAAACGGAGGAACCACGGATGGCAGACGTCGAACGCATGTACATCAACGGCGAGTGGGTGCTCGCCGACGGCGGAGCCACCTTCGATGTCACGAACCCCGCCGACGGCACCGTCGTCGCGAGGATCGCGAACGGCGCCGGGCCGGAGATCCAGCGCGCGGTCACGGCCGCGCACGCGGCGTTCCGCGAGTGGGCCTCGCTGCCGCCCAAGGACCGCGGCAGCATCCTCCTGAAGATCCAGGCGCTCATGCAGGAGCGGCGGGACGAGCTGGCGCGGCTCGTGACGCTCGAGAACGGCAAGCCGTACGAGGAAGCGAAGAAAGAAGTCCAGTTCTCGCTCGGCTACTTTGGCTGGTTTGCCGAGGAGGCCCGCCGGGTGGCCGGCGAGTGGATCCCGTCGCCCCAGCCCGGGAAGCGGTACTGGGTGCTTCGCCAGCCGATCGGGCCCGTCGCCGCCGTGACGCCGTGGAACTTCCCGGCGACGATGGTGACGCGCAAGATCGCGCCGGCCCTGGCCGCCGGCTGCACTGTCGTGCTCAAGCCGGCCTCGGCCACGCCGCTCACCGCGCTCGCCATCGCGCGCGTCACCGAGGTCGCCGGGTTGCCGCCCGGGGTGTTCAACGTGCTCACGACCAACCGATCGCGGCTCGTCGGCGCCGAGCTGCTCACGCATCCGCTGATCCGCAAGATCGGCTTCACCGGTTCCACGGACGTGGGCAAGGGGATCATGGAAACCGCGGCCAAACAGGTCACGCGGCTCTCGTTCGAGCTCGGCGGCAACGCGCCGTTCATCGTGTTCGAGGACGCCGACTTCAAGGCGGCGCTCGACGGTGCGGTGGCCATGAAGTTCCTGCGCGTCGGCGGGCAGTCGTGCATCTGCGCGAACCGGATCTACGTCCAGCGCGGGATCGCCGATCGCTTCATTCCGGCGTTCGTCGAGGCGGTCGGGCGGCTGAAGGTCGCCTCCGGCTTCGAGCCGGGCGCCCAGATCGGTCCGCTGATCAACGAGGACACGCGAGCCAAGGTCCACTCGCTGGTCGAGGACGCCGTCAAGCACGGCGCTAAATTGGTGGCGGGCGGCCGATACCTGAACGGCGATTCGTACGCCAAGGGATTCTTCTACGACATGACCCGGCTCGTCCGCGTGGCCGAGCAGCTCGAGTACGGGCTCGTCGGGGCCAACGACGCCACCGGCTACACCCACGAGATCCCGTTCGGCGGCTTCAAGGAATCCGGCCTCGGGCGCGAGGGAGGCCACGAGGGGATCGCAGAATACACGGAGGTGAAGTCCGTCGTCGTCAACCTGAGCTGACCCATCAGTCCACCTGTCACGTCGGGAGGAGGAAGGACCATGCCTCTCTACGAATTCTTCTGTGACAAGTGTCAGAAGGAAGTGTCGTTGACCCTGTCCATCAGCGAGCGCGAGAAGGGCGAGGCGAAGTGTCCCCAGTGTGGCAGCCGTGACATGCGCCCGCTGGTCGGGACGTTCTTTTCCAAAACGTCGCGGAAGTCCTGAGAAGGTCGAGGGGGCTCGATCGCGAGCCCCCGAGCTTCCGCCCCGGCCGAGGAGGTTGGGATCTCCCGGTGCGAGCTCTGCCTTCCCGTGAAAACGCTCTGAGGCGAGACCGATGGCGTATTGCCCGCCCAGACTGCTCGACGACCTCGGCGTCCTGTTCGCTGAGGTGCGGACCTGGGCGGGGGTCATCGAGAAGAGCCCCGGCGTTTTCTACGTGCGCCGCCAACGTTTCTCCACTTCCACCTGGTCGAAGGAGGGCGGCAGCTCGACCTCCCGCGGCCCGTCTCCGCCGCGAGGCGACAAGCATTCCTGCGCGAGCTGCGAATGCGCTATGGGGAGAAGCAGCGGCGATCGCCCCGGCCGATTCAGGTCGATCGACCAAGCCTCTACGACGAGGGGAAATGCTGACGAGCCAGCAGGTGACGCTCACGGAAGTGCAGGTGATGTACGTCGAGTCCGATACGGGTCTTGCCGGCGCGGCGGCGGCCTTCGATAGGCTTGAGGCCCGCTTTGCGAGCTTGCAGGGCCGGAAGTTCTACGGAACTTTCCAACCGCCTGCCGGACCGTATCGTGCTTGTGCCGCGGTCGAGCCGGGCGACGACGCGACCGCACTGGGGCTCCCGACGTGGACCATCCCGGGAGGGAAGTACAGTCGGCGGAAGCTGATGAATTGGCAGGCGCGAATACCGGAGATCGGGAAGACGTTCCAGATCATGTCTCAGGAGGGTGAGCGCCACTCGAGCCGCCCGAGCATCGAGTTCTACAGGAGTGAAAAAGAGCTCGTGCTATTCCTTCCAATGAAGTAGGCCCTGCTGCAAGTCACCGCCTACGCCGTGGGCGAGCGGCTGCCCCGTCGCCCCGCCTGCCAGCCGAGCCAGCCGACAACCAGTGTCAACGCGACCAGGACGACGGCGCTGAGGACGCGCGACGCGCCGGAGAGCAAGGCGAGCGTACCGCTCGACAGCCCGGCGAAGACGAGGCCGACGACGGGGAGCACCGGTGCGCCGCAGCCGACCACGCTGCACGGGCCGGTCGAGAGTCCGAGCACTCCAGCGAAGGCCCCCACGATGCCGCCGGCACGGCTCGTGGTGGCCCGCCAACCGGCCAGCCGTCCCTGCTCGCGGTGATGGAGCACGAGCGCCGCGTACGCGCCGACCAGGAGCGACATTGCGAGGAAGCGGGCGAGGTCCATCGTGTCCACGGCGAAGCCCCACTCCGGGAACCCGTACGGACCGTTCGCGGTGAACCAGAAGAGCGCGACCCGGGAAAGAAAGGCGAGCTTCTGCTCGAGCGGCGCGCTGGAGACCAGATAGTCCGGCAGCCGCGCGAGCCACGGATTGAAGGCGAAGTAGGCCCAAGGCTTGCGGGTTACGGTCAGCACCAGCGGTGGCAGAAATACGTGGAGGGCGAGGACCCCACCGACGACCGCCAGCGCCGTCCCGGGGCGCGCCCGCACGGCGGCGCCGATGCCCCGCAGCGTCGTCATTACGGCTCGGACCAATCGCGCCACCATTTCGTCAGGCCGGGAACAGAATCCGTCGGCCACCGATTATAGGTCACGGAATCGGAGGAGCCAGACCTGCGTTTCTTGACATTCGCGCGCACCGGGTGCTAGCTCAATTCGTGAGGCATTGCGCCCAGTCGAGCAGCGCCCACCCAATGGAGGAATCACCATGGCAGGCGAAGTGAATCGGCGGGACTTTCTCAGCACTCTCGGCGTCAGTGTCGGGGCCGCGCTCGCGTCGGCCGGGGCAGCCCTTCCGGTGGTCGGGGTGGCTCACGCGCAGGACAAGCCGAAGGGCAACATCCCCGACAAGCCGTACCGGATCGGCCACATGACGTACTTCACCGGCGCGGCCGCGGTGCTCGGCGAGCCGATGCACAAGGGCCAGCTGCTCGCGGCGGAGGAGATCAACGCGACCGGCGGGCTCCTGGGCAAGCGGAAGATCGAGATCCTCAAGGCCGACGAGAATGCCGGCACCGACGCGAACGTCAAGGAGCTCCGGCGCCTCAAGCTCTCCGAGAACATCGATTTCTTCTGCGGCATCACCTCGAGCGGCAACACGCCGGCGCTCGGTCCCGTCGCCGAGGAGCTCAAGGTCCTCACGATCTTCGTCGACGGCTGCACCGACTTCCTCTTCGACAAGGCCGTGCCGAACCCGCACTACATCTTCCGCATTACCAACATGCAGTCGGCCGACGGCGTGACCTGCGCGCTCGGCATTGCCCAGACCTGGCCCAAGACCAAAAGGGTCGCCCACATCCATCCGGATTACTCGTACGGCCGGAACGCCTTCGACCACCTGAAGGTCGTCATGAAGAAGCTGATGCCGCAGTCGGAAGTGGTCTCGGAGGGCTGGCCGAAGCTCGGCACCACCGACTTCGCCTCGCACATCACGAAGGCCATCGCGGCGAAGCCCGACCTGATCGTGTCCTCGGTGTGGGGTGGCGACTACGTCGCCATGTACAAGCAGGGGCTGCGCTACGGCATGTTCCAGAAGGCGAAGTTCGCCAGCACGATCGCCTTCGGCGTCGCGCCGCACGCGCTCGGCAAGGACCACCCGGAGGGCGTCATCGCCGGCGTCCACTCGAACTACCACTTCACGTACCCGGGCGGCGACAAGTGGCCGCTCAACAAGACCTTCGTGGAGAAGTACCACGCGCGCTTCAACGAGTACCCGAACTTCCAGGCCGAGGGTGGGTACGTCGCCACGTACATGCTGAAGTCGGCCATCGAGAAGGCCAACAGGATCGGCGGTGGCTGGCCCGACGACGACGCGATCATCGCGCTGCTCGAAGGCATGATGATGGCGGGCCCCGCAGGCTACGTCTACATTCGGCCGGACAACCACCAGGGCTACAAGGACGCCGTGACCGGCTTCAGCAAGAACGTGCCGGAGTACCCGTTCCCGATTCTCGACCCGAACCGCATCATCACGATCCCGATCCGCAACATCACGGCCCCTCCCGGCTGGCCCAAGGGCGAGCCCACCTCGACGTACACCTGCGTCTTTGCTGCGTGGGCGGAGGCGGGGCACGAGATCCCGTACTACCCGTCGTTCTATCCTCAGGAGATCACGCTGGGGTTCGCCGAGCCGGCGGCGGTCCCGCGACTCTTCGCGAAGAACGCCATCCACGCCTACGTGGGCCCGCTGGCCGCGCCGAAGGGCGTGGCGCAGCTCGCCTGGGTCGAGTCGCTCCGCGCGTTCGTCGTTCTCACGTTCAACCCGGCGAGTCGGGCCTTCAACGACGCGCGCGATCGCTGCGCCGCCGCCGCTCGCCTGGCGCCGGCGCTCGCTACGGCGAGAACCGAGTACGCCGTCCACCCATACCCGGTCACGCCCTGGCACGACGACTACGTTCATCATGGCGACCTCGTCGAGGCGGCGAAGGCGCGCGTGACCGCAGCGGTTGCCGCCGGACCGGTGCTCAAGCTCCGCGTTGGACAGGGTCTCGCTGCGCTTCCGCCGGGCCCCGCGTGGCGGGCAGCCGATGGCGAATGGGACGCGACCCTCGAGGAGCTCCCGGTGCGCACGCTCCTCCGCGACGAGGTTGCGAGCGCGTCCCGATCGGGTACGCGCTCCGGCGCAAGGCGGTCAACGACGAGTACTCGGCGGGCGTGGAGAATGTCGGCTACGACGCTCAAACGGGTCTCGGCTCCGCGGTCTTCTTCCGGACCGTGAAGCTGAAGGACTTCCCGTGGAACGGGTGGCTGCGCGTCGCGGCGGCGGCGCGCCCCGCGGCGGCGTGGAACCCGATCGCGGGCTTCAGCGACGAGACGGGCGGGCTCGTCTGGTCCGCGCTCGGCGACGCGGCGGTGCTTCCCGAGCCCTACGGAGGCGGCTGGTTGGCGAACCGCGTGCGCGCCCTCGAGGTCTCCGGACCCGTCGAGGTGCCGCGCGACGCCCTCGCGCCCGAGCCGTCGACGGGTGCGCTACGCTCCGTGGCGCCTGGCCTGGTCGCTCGGCAAAGAGTCACCTACCGCGTCGCACTCTCGAAGTTTCACGACGAGACGAAGATGACCGTTGCCGACGTCGTCTACCCGTACGTCTTCGCGCGTCGCTGGAGCGCGAAGGACCAGCAGGTGGACCGCGCGACCGCGCTCCTGCGCGAGTGGCTGGCCGCCGTGCGCGTGGTGAAGGTCGAGACCGAGGTCAGGGACTTCGGCGATCTGCACGTGTTCCTGGAGACGCCGGTGGTGGAGGTGTACCTCCGCCATGCGGCCGAGCCCGCCGAGGCGCCTGCGATCGCCCCGCCGTGGAGCCCGGTCCCGTGGCAGCTCCTCGTCCTGATGGAGGAAGCGGTGACGCGCGGCCTCGCGGCGTTCTCGGAGGACGAGGCTCGCCGCCGCGGCGTGACGTGGCTCGACCTGGCGCGGGACCGTAAACTCGGCGACGCCCTCGGGGGGATCGCCGAGAGTTTCGAGCGCCGAGCGTACGTGCCCGAGCCGCTCCGCGGGCTCGTGAGCGTCGAGCAGGCCCGGCAGCGGTGGGCCGCGCTCCGGCGCTTCCGGCGCCAGCACGGCCACTGGCTCGTGACGAGCGGGCCCTACCGCCTTCAGAAGTGGTCGGGCGACTCCACGGTCCTCGCGGTGTTCCGCGACCTCTCGTACCCGAATGTCGTCGGTTCGTTCGACCGATACGCGCTGCCCCTCCGCGCGTGGGTGGCCGGGGTCGAGCGGCGAGGGGACCGCCTCGAGCTGCAGGTCGAGGCGCAAACCCTCACGAAATTCGCGCGGTCGTATAAGATCGTGCGGGAGCCGCTGCGCCTCGAGCCGACGGGCGAGAAGGCGCGGGACACGCTCGCGGCGCACTGGACGGTGGTGAGCGCTGTGGACGAGGTGGTCGCGACGGGCCGGGCACAGGAGGTGCAGGGCGGCCGGCTGATCGTGGATCTCAAGGGCAAGCTGCCACCAGGCGCGTACCGCGTCCTGCTGGCGCTGGCGCTGAACGGAAACTCGATGAACGCCGAGGTGAAGGTGATCCCGTACCGCGTGGCCGAGTGATGGACGTCCTCCTGATCCACCTCCTCAATTCACTCCTCTACGCGTCGGTCCTCTTCCTGATCGCCGGCGGCCTCAGCCTCATTTACGGGGTCATGCGGATCGTGAACCTCGCGCACGGCAACCTCTACGCCTTCGGCGCGTACGTGACGGCCTGGGCGATCGGCACCGTGGCGGCCGGGGCGTCCGTGCCCGTCTTGCTCGTGCTCCTGCCGGCCGGCGCGCTTGCGGCGGCGATCCTCGGCGCGATCCTCGAGCCGACGCTGCTCCGGCCCTTCTACAAGCGCGCCGAGGAGTACCAGCTGCTCTGCACCTTCGGTCTTCTCATGATCCTCGAGGATCTGCTGCGCTTCATCTGGGGGCCCTATCCCCTCTCGGCGAGCACGCTGTTCGAGAGCTTCGGGAGTCTGCCGGTCGGCGAATCGATTTACCCGACCTACAACTTCCTCGTCATCGGCGTGGGCGCCGTCGCGGCCCTCTTCCTCTGGGCGTTCATCTACCGGACCCGGTTCGGCGTCGTGTTGCGCGCCACGTCGCAGAACATGCGGATGGCCTCCGCCCTCGGGGTGAACGTCAACCGCGTCTACGTCCAGGCCTTCACCCTCGGCTGCTTCATGGCGGGGCTGGGCGGCGCCATCATCGTGCCGAGCCAGTCGGCCGTGCTCGGTATGGGCGTGGATGCGCTCGTGCTCGCGTTCATCGTCGTCGTCATCGGCGGGCTCGGAAGCCTCGAGGGCGCGCTGGTCGGCGCGCTCATCGTGGGCTTCGTCCGCGAGGCCGGCATCACCTGGTTCGCCGAGATCGAGCTGGCGGTGCTCTACCTCATCGCGGCGCTCGTGCTGCTCGTGAGGCCCGCCGGGCTCTTCGGACGCCCGTGAGCACACTCGCGCCCGCGCTGCAACAGACCGGCTCGACCGCTAAGAGCCTGCGCGTCGCGGTGTCGATCGCGGTGCTCCTGGCGCTCGTCCCGCTGGTCGTCCCGCCGTACGGCGCGATCCTGCTGGCCTACGGGCTGGTCATGGCGATCGGCGCGCTCGGCTTCAACCTGCTGCTCGGCTATACGGGGCTCCTCTCGTTCGGCCACTCGGCGTACTTCGGCGTCGGCGCGTACGCGGTCGCGCTGATGGTGAAATACCTCAAGGTCGGCTCGATGGAGCTCTTCCTGGTGGGCGCGATCGCCGCCTCGGTGCTGATCACCGCGCTCTTCGGCGTCGTCTGCGTCCGCTACACGCGGATCTTCTTCGGCATCCTCACGCTCGCGCTCTCGCAGGTGCTCTGGTCGCTCGCCTTCAAGTTCTTCTGGGTGACGGGCGGGACCGACGGCCTGCGGGTGCCGACTCCCTCGCTCTTCGGTGGGCTGGTGACGGGCGCGGGGGACAAGACCGCGTTCATGTCCCACGCCTACTACTACTATGTGCTCATCGTGTTCTGCGCCTGCGTCGCGCTCATGTGGATGATCGTGAACTCGCCGTTCGGGATGGCCCTCCAGGCCATCCGCGACAACGAAACACGGGCGGAGTTCGTGGGCGTCCGGATCTGGCGCTACCGCTGGGTGGCGTTCGTCGTCTCCGGCGTCTTCACCGGGCTCGCGGGGGCCTTGTGGGTTCCGCTCAACGGGCTCACCACGCCCGACATCATGCACTGGACCTTTTCGGGCGAGATCGTCTTCATGACGGTGCTCGGCGGCTTCCGGTCGTTCGCCGGGCCCATCATCGGCGCGATCGTGTTCAACTATCTCAAGACGTACGCGGTGGGCTACACGGTCTACTGGCAGCTGCTGCTCGGCGCCGTGCTGGTGGCGCTCGTGCTCTCGCTCCCCACCGGAATCGCCGGGACCGCCGGCAAGCTCGCGGCGCGGTTCCGGGGGAGGAGCTGAGGGTGAGCCTCCTGGTCACGAAGGACCTCGTGAAGTGGTTCGGCGACACGCACGCCGTCGACCACGTGGACTTCACTGTCCAGGACAGCGAGGTGCTGGCGCTGATCGGCTCGAACGGCGCCGGCAAGACCACGCTCGTGAATCTGATCTCCGGGCTCTTCCGGCCCGACGGCGGGCAGATCCTGTTCCGGGACGCGGACGTCACCCACCAGTCCGTGCACGAGCGCATCAAGGCCGGCATCGCGCGCAGCTTCCAGCTCGTCAATCTGTTCGACCAGCTCTCCGCGCTCGACAACGTCGCGCTGACGATCTTCTCGCGCGAAGGCAAGACTCGGAATCTCGCCTCGCTCGCCTCTGGCGACTCGGCCGTGTGGGACGAATCCGTCGAGATCTTGCGGCTCTTCGGTCTCGAGGCGAAGGCGCGGATGCTCGCGGGCGGCGTCTCGCAGGGCGAGCGGAAGCTGCTCGACGTGGCCGTCGCCTACGCGCT
>QHSV01000007.1 GCA_003221655.1 Candidatus Rokuibacteriota bacterium | reverse complement strand
TTCGGATCACGCTGAAGGATCTCCACGGCATCGAGGCCAAGGACAACGTCTGGTACAACGGGCGCACGAAAGAGCTGAGCCACGGGGGCGCGCTGGGCCTGGACACGGACGGGCCGGTAGGCGTCACCCATCACTGGCTCACCGTGGATCAAACACTCGACGTGATGCTCGATCGCGGCGAGATCGACGCGTGCACGGCCATCCGCCCGGAAGCCCGTGTCACCGCCGGAGACACGACGGTTGTCGACCGCTGGGGCGGTACGCCGATCGACGGTAACCCGCGCCTCAGGAAGTTGCTGGACGACAACGGCAAGGGGGTCGTCTACGAGTTCTATCGAAAGACCGGCTGTTTTCAGGCCAATCACCACGTGATCGTGCAGAACCGCATTCTCAAAGAACATCCGTGGGTGGCGCTGGAGCTGTTCAAGGCCTTTCAGCGATCCAAGGACGTGGCCTACGAGCGCGCCCGGCGATCCCAGTCGGCGTACCTGTTCTTTCCGGGCAAGGACTTTCAGGAGCAGGCGGCGGTCTTCGGAGACGATCCGTATCCCATCGGTCTCCGGGCCATGGGTAAGAATGTCGAACGCGCGATCCGGGGCTCCCTGGAGCAGGGGTTGCTCCGCCGGCCGCTGCGGCTCGAGGACATTTACTACCGGACGACGCTGAACACCTGAGGGGAAACGCCATGGCAGTCATCGACGCAGATACCCACGTCATCGAGACCGACCACACGTGGAACTATCTGGATCCCTCGGAGCAGCAGTTCCGGCCGGTCGTGATCAGTCCCAGGGGAGAAGGTGGGCGAGAATACTGGTACATCGACGGCAAGATCCGAGGCTTGGCGCGCCAGGCCGTGACCGCTCCCGACGTCTCCGCGCTCGAGGAGAGGCTCGGCCGCAGGATGGCGGCTCCTCAGGAGGCGCGCGAGGGCGAAAACGTGGAGGTTCGCCTGAGACACATGGACCAGCTCGGGGTGGACATCCAGGTGCTCTGGCCCACCTTGTTTCTGGAGCGGGTCGCCGATCGTCCAGAGGCTGAGATCGCGGTCTGCCGGAGCTACAACAGGTGGCTGGCCGACATCTGGCAGCAAGCCAAGGGCCGGCTGCGCTGGGTGTGTGTCCTGCCGTTACAGACCATGTCCGAAGCGCTCGATCAACTGCGCGTCGCGCACGCCAACGGTGCCGTCGCCGTGTTCATGCGCGGCATCGAGAACGAGCATCTGCTCCATGATCCCTGCTTCTTCCCTCTCTACGACGCCGTGAGCACGCTCCACATGGCCATCGGCGTTCACGCTGGCAATGGCAACCCGTATGTCCGCGAGTTGCTGGCGCAGCGGAACGCGCCCGGCACCTTCTGGGCCTACCGGATGTCCTCGATCGGCGCCTTCCACTCGCTCGTGATGGCGGGCCTGCCCGATCGCTTCCCTCACCTCCGGATGGTCTTCGTCGAGATCGCGTCGCAGTGGGTGCCGTGGACTCTGAAAGACCTCGCGCGTCGTTTGCCCCAGCAGCGGGGGCGGACCCTTCCGGAGAATCCACTGAAGGCCTATCGCCTCTACGTCGCGTGTCAGTCCGACGACGATCTGCCCTACGTGCTCACGTACACGGGCGAGGACAACATGATGATGGGCACCGACTACGGCCATCACGACCACGCCGCTGATCTCGACGGCTTACGCAATCTGAAGACCGACGGCGGGATCAGCGCGCGCGTCTACGACAAGATCGTCGACGCCAACCCCAGGGCCGCCTACGCATTGTAGTTCAGCCTCAGGAGCCAACGATGCTGCGCGCAGTCGATGCCGACACTCACATCTTCGAATCGCCGCAGGTCTGGGACTTCCTGGACGAGCAGATGTACGCCCGTCGTCCCATCATCGTCTCCGCGCCCAGGGACACCGTCTACAAGCGTGGGAGCTTCTGGCTCATCGACGGCAACATCTTTCCCAAGTCCGCCGGCAAGGGAGGATTCCTGCTCGGCACGCCCACCGAGCCGGGTCAGATAGAAACCACGCCCGATGTGCGTGCCCGGGAACTGCTGGACATCGTCGGGCGACTCGAGGCCATGGATTCAATGGGCGTCGACATTCAGGTGATCTACCCGACCCTCTTCCTTGCATACGTCACCGATGACGCCAGGCTCGAGGTCGCCTTGTGCCGCTCCTACAACCAGTTCATGGCCAAAGTCTGGCAGAGCGGGCAGGGGCGCCTCAGATGGGTGGCCGTGCCGCCTCTCAGGTCCATCGACGCATCAATCGAAGAGATCAATGTCGCCAAGCAGCATGGCGCGGTCGGGGTCTTCTTCAGGGGAATCGAGCGAGACCGCACCCTGGACGATCCCTATTTTTTCCCCGTGTACCAGGAAGCGGCCCGCCTCGATATGCCCATCTGCGTCCACACGGGAGCCGGGTGTCCGGCATTCACCGCCGTCTTCGATGTCACGCGGAGCCACACCTTTCCCCATACGCGGACTCTTCCCCTGATGGCCTTTCGGAATCTCGTCGCCAACAAGGTTCCCGAGCTCTTTCCTGAGCTGCGGTTCGGCTTCATCGAGGCCGGCGCGTCCTGGGTTCCGTACGTACTCCATGCGCTGCGGAGCGTCTTCGGAGGAGGTCCGGAACAGTGGGGCCCGAGACTGTTCCAGGAGTATCGCCTCTATAGCGCGTACGAGGAGTGGGAAGACCTCCCCTACCTCGTGAACTATGTCGGGGAGAACAACCTGGTCGTGGGCTCCGACTGGGGACATCATGGCGGTCGGGCGCGTGGAGGAGACCCGTCAGGGCAGCCGGAAGTCTTCGCCAACATGAGGTCCCGAGAGGACATCGGGAGCACCGTCGTCGCGAAGCTGCTCTCGGACAACGCGCGCAAGCTCTACGGCCTGCCTCTGAGCGGCGTCTGATCGGGCGGTCAGCCCCAGAGACGCTGGCTCGCCAGACGCGCCCCCTCCGAGAGCATGCGGAACTTCTCCCACATGATGCTCGGGTGCACGCGCGCCGTCGCGAGTCCCTGGGCGAAACCGCAGTCGACACCGGCGATGACGTTCTCCCGCCCGACGATCCTGGCGTAGCGCAGGATCCGCTCGGCCACCAGCTCCGGGTGCTCGACGCAGTTCGTCGTGTGCGCGATGACGCCCGGGATGATGATCTTCCCATCCGGGAACTTGATGTCTTCCCAGACGTGATACTCGTGCTCGTGGCGCGGATTCGCCGCTTCGAGGGAGAAGGCGCCCGCCCTGATCTGGAGGATGACCGGCGCGATCTCCCGCAGCGGCGCGTCCGTCGTGTGGGGCCCGTGCCAGCTGCCCCAGCACATGTGGTAGCGCACGCGGTCCTCCGGCAGGCCGGCGAGGGCGTGGTTCAGCGCTTCGATGCGCATCGTCGCAAATTTCCGGTACTCCTCGGGCGACGGCGCCGGATCCTTCGAGTCGTACTCGGTCACCATCCGCGGGTCGTCGATCTGGACGATGAAGCCGGCGTCGACGATCGCCTTGTACTCGGTCTTCATCGCGTCGGCGATGGCGTACAGGAACTCCTCCTCGGTCTTGTAGAAGTGATTGGCGCGCTGCAACTCGATCGTCCCGGGCGCGACGGCCGGAATGAACGCCTCCTCGAAGCGCTGGCCCGCCAGCGCCGCCTTGAAGTTGGCGATGTCGGTCTGGACGGCCGCCTGGCCGCGATAGGTGACGGGCCCGGTGCACACCGTGTTGATCATCTGCGCCTGAGGCCGTCCGGGCGAGGTCGGGGCGTTTTGCGCGCTGCCCTCGATCTCACGGTAAGCGTCCGCGAACCTCTTTCGGTCTCGGCTCCGGGCGGTGCCTCCGCCGCGGCCGGGCAGATCGGTGCGCAGCTCGAAGCCCGAGAGGCGGTCCGTGATGTACTGGGAGAAGCCAGTCTTCGAGTACTCGCCGTCGCTGGCGATGTCGATGCCGCACTCGGCCTGCATCCGCACGGCGTCGGCCACGTGTCGGGCCAGGACGGCGCGCTCGCCCTCGCTGAACGGCTTGCCGTCCTCCTTGCGCTGGAGAATCTCGACCATCTCCGGCGGCCGGACGAGACTACCGACGTGGGTCGTGAGGATGCGACGACTGCTGCGCTTCACTGGTCTCCCTCCTCATGCGCGTTCGCGGGGATCGGT
Source organism: Candidatus Rokuibacteriota bacterium (assembly GCA_003221655.1). Classification (GTDB taxonomy): domain Bacteria; phylum Methylomirabilota; class Methylomirabilia; order Rokubacteriales; family CSP1-6; genus AR31. The sequence continues at coordinate 17,981 of QHSV01000007.1, read as the reverse complement.
CTGGCGCGTGGATTGTCCGGCGGAGGACGGAGAGTGTCAAATGAGCCGATATGGTACCGGAGACGATGCCGAACTGCGGCTGCTATACTTCTCCGGAGTTGATGCGCCACACGGAGGAACCGCGATGACCGAGCACCCCATGATCGTCGTTCACCCCGCGGCCGAGGACGTCGCGCGCCAGCTCGGGTTGGCTCCGCGTCTGCCGTCGCTCCGCGGCGCTCGCCTGGGCTTCATCGACAATTCGAAGCACAACGCCGACGCGTTCCTTCACACGCTCGAAACGATCCTCTCCCGGGATTACGGCATCGAGCGCGTCGAACGCTACCGGAAGGCGAGCCCCAGCATTCCCACCCCGCCCGAGATCCTGGCCCGGCTGGCCGAGTCCTGCGACGCCCTGGTGCACGGCGTCGCCGACTGAGGGTCGTGCGTGACGTGGGGTCTCCACGACAGCGTCGAGATGGAGCAGCAAGGGCGGCCTGCGGTGACGGTGGTGACGGAGGCGTTCGAGGCGGCCGCGGTGGCGCGTGCCACCGCGCTGGGCCTGCCCGACCACCCGCGAGTGGCGGTGGCGCATCCGCTGGCAAGCCGTCGCGGCGACGAGGTGGCGACGATGGCGGCCGCGGCCGCGGCGCTCGTGGCCGCGGCGCTCATGAAACGATGATGGGGGCTCCGACCACCGGCCGCGCCGCGCGGCGGACGATCAGCGGAGGCTTCGTCGAGGCCGTTCGGTATCTGGAACGTGAAGGGTGGACCGACGGGCTGCCGGTGATTCCGCCCATGGAGCCGCTCGTCGCCGAGATGCTGAGCCACACCAAGCGCGCGCCCGATGAAGTTCTCGGCCAGATGGAACCGTTGCGCGGCACGGTCACGGTCGAGAAGGTAGCGGCGAACGCGGTGATGGCAGGATGCCTGCCCGAGTACTTTCCTGTCGTCCTGGCCAGCGTCCGCGCCGCGCTCCAGCCGGAGTTCCACGTCGGCTCCACCGCGTGCACGACGGGCGGTTCCGCGCCGGTCATCATCGTGAACGGGCCCATCGCCAGGCGCCTCAACATCAGCGGCGGCACCGCCTGCTTTGGCGGCAACATCAAACCGAACGCGACCATCGGGCGAGCGCTCCGCCTCGTCATGCGCAACCTCGGCGGCGCCAAGCCCGATGGCATGGAGAAGTCCACGCAAGCGTGGCCCGGGAAGAGCGTGGGTTGCTGCTTCGCCGAGAACGAGGCACGCTCCCCCTGGGAGCCGTTCCACGTCGCGCGGGGCTACGCGCCAGACACGAGCACCGTCAGCGTGGTCGCGGTTCGCGGCATCTATCCAGTGACCGAGGGGACGCAGACCACCGGCCAGGGTGTCGTCGAGACGGTGGTCGCCGCGATGCGCTATCTCGGCACGCCGATCTTTCACCAGATGCGCAACCGCATCCCCGTGGTCGTCGCGCTCTGCCCCGAGCATGCGCAAGAGATTGAGCGCGCCGGGTTCGGGCGGCGTCAACTGTGCGAGCGCCTGTACGCCGAGGTGCGGCTGCCCGTGCGCGAGCTGATCGGACGCGTCTACTACGGAACGCGCGCCTGGCCCGACTGGATCGACGAGTCGGACCCTGAGACGCGCGTGCCGATCGTCGCCACTCCGGAAGACTTCTGGCTCGTGGTCGCCGGCGGCGACGGCCGGCACAGCGCGTGGATGCCGGCCTGGGGCGTCTGCCGGGGCGCCACCGAGGTGATCGAGGATAGCTGACCGACCTTGTCGCGGCTGCCAGCCCGTGATAGCGGGCGTCGTCTACGGCGGGCAGATGTACCCGGCGCCGGTGGGGCTGGGGAAGCAACCCACCGATTGCGGCAGGAACCACTTCGGCAGCCACAGGACCACCTGCGGGAACAGCACCGTGAACGCGATGGTGAGGAAGAAGACGATGTAGAGCGGGAAGGAGCGGATCATCGCACGGTAGAAGGGCACGCCCACGAACTTCGAAGCCACCAGGAGCGACAGACCATAGGGCGGCGTGATGAGCCCGAACACCAGGGTTGTGATGATGACCACGCCCATGTGTACGGGATTGATCCCGCCCACCTGGGTCAGCTTGATGATGATGGGCATGAAGATGATGATCGCGGGCACGGCGTCGATGAAGTCGCCGACGATCACGAACAGTGCGACCAGCAGGAGCATGATCATCCGCGGGTCGGTGCCGGCGTAGTAGCTGATGTACTCGGCCACCGTGTCGGGGCCGCGCAGATAGGCGAGCATCCAGCCAAACGCCGACGCGCCGGCCACCGCCGCCAGCGGCAGCGAGTAGAGCAGGCCCGTGTACATGAAGTCGCCCGGCAGGCGGCGGAGGTGCCGCGGATTGAGCACGGGGACGAGCACGAGCAGGATGTAGGATGCCGCGACCATGCCGGCCTCGGTTGGCGTGAACCAACCGGTCAGGATACCGCCCATGATGATGACGGGGATCACCATGGGCAGGGCCGAGCCGCGCGCCGCCACGAACACGTCCACGAGTGGCGCGCGCGGCTTCATGGTGCCGACGGGTCCGAAGAAGTAGCTGTAGATCATGAGCCCGAGGCCGATCAGCACACCGGGCACCACGCCGCCGAGAAACAGTCCACCGATCGACACGTAGCCGGTGGCGCCGTAAACCACCGCCATGATCGACGGCGGGATCAGGTTCGCCATGGTCGAGGCCGAGGCGATGAGCGCTGCTGTGAAGGCGCGGTCGTAGCGCTCCTTGTCCATCTCGGGCGCCACCGTGCGGCTCAGCACCGCGACGTCCGCGGCTGAGGAGCCCGAGATGCCGGCGAAGAACATGCTGAAGAGCGTGACCACCTGCGCGAGCCCCCCGCGCAGGTGCCCCACCAGTGCCTGAGCGAGGGCGATCATGCGATACACCACGTTGGCCGAGGACATCAGCTCGCCCACGAGGAGGAAGAAGGGGATGGCCAGCAGTGCTTCCGAGTCGATGCCGTGGAACATCTGGCCGATCATCGAGGGGAAGCTCACCGGGGTGAACGCCGTCGCGAGGAGCACGCCGCTCATGATGGCGAAGACCACCGGCACACCCATGTAGCCGAGAAGCAGGAATACCGCGCCCATCAGAACCAGGAGGGCCGAGGAGCTCATTCGACCGGCTCGACCCCGTGCTGCTCTGTGTCCTCCGGACCCTCGTAGCCGCCACCCACGCCGTTGACGATCTGCTCGACGCTGAACAGCATGATCAGGACGCCCGCGATGGGCACGATGCCGGTGTACACGGTCAGCGGGATCAGCCACGGCATACGGAAGCTGCCGAGATCCAGCATCGCGTTCTTCAGGCCGAACCAGACCATGAAGCCGGCCACGGCCAGCACCACGAGCCGGTTCAGGGTCTCGATGGTGGTGCGCTTGGGGCCGCGCAGGCGCTTGGTGATCTCCGACAGATAGATGTGGTCGTTGCGGCGCGTGGCGGTCGCCATGCCCACGAAGGCCCCCCAGGCGAAGAACGCGGTCGTGGCCTGCTGCAACCACAGCCAGGGGTGGCCGATGGTGCGCGTGAGCACGTCGAGGAAGACGCACAGCGTGAAGCCGCCGATGCACACCCCGCAGAGGATCATCAGGGTAGCTTCCAGCGGGTCCAGCGCCGGCCACTTCAGGTGCCGGTGACGCTGGATGACCAGCGTCCGGTACACCGCGAAGGAGTCCGGCGTGCTCACGCGCGCGGGCGCCGTCGGCTCACTTCACGTTGCGCACGAGCCCCAGGATCTTGACGGCGTGGGGACCCAGCTCCTTCGCGAGCTGGTCCTGGATCGGCTGGGCGGCCTTCTGGAAGCCGGACTTGTCGACATTCTCGACGACCTTCACGCCGATCTTCCTGAGCTTCGCCGCCGACTCCTGCTCGAGCTTGAGGGCCATGGCCGGCTCGCGCTTGGAAATCTCGTCCGCCGCCTCCTGCACCCACTTCTTCTCCTGGTCGCTCAGGCTGTTCCACGTCTTGTCGCTGACCCACAGACAGTTGTTGTTCGCCTCGTGCTGGGTCATGTTCAGGATCGGCGCCACTTCATAGTGCTTGTTCTGCTCGTACACGTTGACGCCGTTCTCGGCCACGTGCACCACGCCGGTTTGTAAGCTGGTGTACACCTCGCCGAAGGGCATGTGCACGGTCTGGGCGCCATAGGCGGGAAAGTGCGTGTCCTCGGTCTTGGTCGCCTGGACGCGGATCTTCAGCCCCTTGATGTCCTCGACCTTCGTGATCTCCTTCTTGGAGTACATGTTCCGGAAGCCCATGGTCAGCAGTGAGAGCACCTGGCCGCCCTGCACCGAATCCTTGATCATGGCGCGAAACGCGTCCGCCACCTGCTTGTCGGCCAGCGCCCTGGTCAGGTGTGCCTCGTCGCGGAAGATGAAGTGGAGCGAGAACACGCCCGCCTGCGGCGCCACCGAGGAGGCGTTGGCGGTCGCGGTGATGACGAAGTCGATGTCGCCCGCCCGCATCTTCTGGAGCGTCTGCGGCTCGGTGCCGAGCTGCGCGCCCGGAAACTGGTTGATGCTCAGCTTCCCGCCGCTGAGCTGCTTGAGCTTCTCGTCGAAGATGTTGGCGGCGATGCCGTAGGCGGTCGTGGTCGGCTGGTCGTAGGCGAAGCTGAACTTCCGCTGGGCCGCCGCGTCCGCGGGCCATCCGAGGGCCAGCGCGCCGACGGTCAGCACCGCGAGGGCAGCGTGGATGATCACACGTCGTCGCATGGGCATGTCCTCCCCGTTGAAAGAGCCGCAGGTGATGGTGGGCCTCGGCGTTCGGCCGCGCGTATGGTCGCCGAAGCCCCGGGCCCCGTCAAGGCGGGCGCGTCGAGGACACGCCTGACAACCGCCTTCGCCTAGCTGAGCTGCTTGCGAAACCGCCAAATGCTCAACGAGACCAGCACGAGGGTGAAGATCAGCAACGCGAGGACATTCGGCCACAGCGTCGCGAGTCCGCTTCCCTTCAGCATGCTGCCCCGCGCGATGGTGGCGAAGTGATGAATGGGATTGAGGACGGTCAAGGGTTGCAGCCAGCCCGGCATCGCTTCCACCGGGTTGAGCGCTCCCGAGAGCGACGACAGCGGCGGGTTGATGAAGAAGGCGGTGAGCTGCGCCTGCTGCGCGGATTTGCTGAGTGTCGCGATCACGGTGCCGAGGCTGATGCCAGAGAGAATGCAGAGCACCCCCCCGAACAGTACGAAGAGAAGGCTTCCGTGGAACGGAACGCGGAACACGAGCTTGAGCACCGCGAGGGCGAGCAGCATCATCAAGCTCAGCAACACGAACAGCGGCGTGATCTTGGCGATGATGATTTCCGCGGTGCTCGCCGGCGACATGAGCAGCTGCTCGATCGTTCCCGCCTCGCGCTCCTTGACCATGGCCGCCGACGACACCAGGGAGCTGTTCAGGATCAGCAGCAGACCGAAGACGCCCGTGGCGACGAACCAGGAGTCGACGAGCCCCGGGTTGTAGAGAAACGCGGGCACCAGATGCACCTGCCCGCGAGGGCTCGTGTCGGGTCCGTCAGCTCTCTCGACGCTGGCCTGAACTCCCGCGCCTCGCAGCTGCTGGTTGTAGCTCTGGATCACGCCCTCCGCATAGGCTTGCCCGATGGTCGCCGTATTGGCATTCATGGCGTTCAACAGAAACTGCACCGTCGCGGGGCTCCCGCGCCGCAGGTCCCGTCCGTAGTGGTACGGGACGACAACGCCCGCGTCCAGCTTCGCCCGACTGATCGCATCCCCGAGCTGCTCCGCCGATGCATAGTAGCCACCCAGACGAAAGCTCCTGCTTTCGGTCAAGGTGGCCACCAGCTCCCGGCTTTCCGGCGTCTTGCTCTCGTCGACGACGCCCAGGCGCAGGTTCGAGACCGACGCGCTCAACGCGAACCCGAAGAGCGTCAGCTGCAGGACGGGAGGCACGATCAACGAGAGGACGAGTCGGCGATCGCGCCGGATCTGGTCGAACTCCTTGCCAATCAGTGCGCGCACCCGATGACCGACCAGGAGTCGCTGTAACGTCTTCAGCATCGGTCAGGCGCCGAGTTGCATCCGGCGCATGCTGCGCCACGCGATGGCGTAGAACACCGCGCCGATGAGCGCGATGATCGCGACCTTCCACCCCACGGCCGGCCATCCACCGCCCTGCAGCAGCGCGTCGCGCACGATTTCGATGTAGTAGCGGCCCCAGATGAAGTTCGAGATCCATCGCAGGCCCGCAGGGATGTTCTCGATCGGGAAGATCAGTCCCGAGAGGAGAAAGACGAGGAGAAAGCCGCCGAGGGCCACGACCTGCATCGCGGCCACCTGGCTGGGGATCATCGCTCCCACCATCGTCCCGAACGACGCCACGCAGAACGCATAGAGGATCGTGGCGACGATAAAGGCCGTGGGATCACCGGCGAGCCGCAAGTCGAAGTAGCTGAACAGCAGGGCGAGCATGATCACGCATTCCGCCAGAGCGACGGCCGCGAAGGCGGCGATCTTCCCGAGCAGGAACTCGTGCGCGGAGATGCTGGAGACGTACACCTGGAGGATCGTCTTCTGTTCGGTCTCTCTCGCCATGGCGAGAGCCGCGAGCAGGGGCGGGAACATCGAAACGCCGAGCACGAAGATGCCCGGGCCGTAGAACTTCTTCGAGGAGAGCCCCGGGTTGTACCAGAGTCGGATCGCGGTCTGAACGGGTCCGGCCTGCTGGACCCCGGGCGCGCGCTGATTGTAGGCGCGGGTGATTTGACTCGCGTATCCCGCGGCGAGCTTCGCCGTGTTCGCATCGGAAGCGTCCACGAGGAGCTGAACGGGAGTCTCGACTCCCCGGGCGACGTCCCTGCCGAAGTGAGCGGGGATGATCAGCACGGCGCGCGCCGTGTTCGAGGTGAGCGCCTCCTCCGGATGCCGATCGACGGGCCACGCCACGACGTGGAGGCTGATCGACGCCCTGAAGGCCTCGATGAACCGCCGTGAGGCCGGTGAGTCGTTGAAGTCCTGAATGACGACGGGGAGGTTGTTCACCCGCAGTGAGAGCCCGACGCTCATGAGCACCAGCAGGACGAGCGGCAGCACGAGGGCGAGCGCGAGCGTGCGCCAGTCGCGAACGATCTGGATCAGCTCCTTGTGGGTCTGGGAAACTATCCGCCTGATGTCGCTGCTCCCTCGCGGGCCTTCTCGACGACGCTGATGAATACGTCCTCGAGCGAGAGCCGGGCTTCGCGCGCTTCGATCACCCGGATCCCATGCGCTTCGAGCCGACCGGCGGTCGCTCGCTTGCCGCCTTCGATGTCCTCATCGGTGATCACGTGGAGGCGGGTCCCGAACAAGGAGACTCGCCACCGCTCACGTTCCGTCTTGAGGACGTCCACCGCCTGTTGCGGCTGGTCGACGACGAATTCCAGCAAATGCCCGGTCTGCCGGCTCTTGATCGCGCTCGGACTTCCTTCCGCCACCAGTTCCCCGGCCGCCATGAACCCGAGGCGGTTGCACTGCTCAGACTCCTCCAGATAGTGCGTGGTCACCAGGATCGCGGTACCGGCGTCGGCGAGCTGGTTGATCATCCGCCAGAACGCTCGTCGCGCCAGCGGGTCGACGCCCGAGGTGGGCTCGTCCAAGAAGAGGACGCTGGGTTCGTGCATGATCGCGGCGCCGAAGGCGACCCGCTGCTTCCATCCGCCCGGAAGGCTGCCCGTGACCTGGTCCTGCTTTCCTTCCAACCCCGAAAACGTCAGGACCCACCGCGCTTTCTCCTCGCGCTCACGCTCGGCGACACCGTAGACGCCCGCGAAGAAATGCAGGTTCTGCCGGATCGTCAGATCGTCGTAGAGGGAGAACTTCTGCGACATGTACCCGATCCGCTGGCGTACGCCTTCGGCGCGCACATTCCCTCGCTCGCCGGCCAGTCGGATCTCGCCGTGGGTGGCGTCCAGCAGGCCGCACAGCATCTTGATCGTGGTCGTCTTGCCCGCGCCGTTCGCGCCAAGAAGCCCGTAGATCTCGCCATAGCGGATCTGCAGGCTGACGTCGTTCACCGCCCGGAACGATCCGAATTGTTTGCTCAGGCCTTCGGCGCCGATGGCGATCTGTCCCCGAAGATGTGCGTGGTCCTGGCGTCCGGGAAACGGCGTCTGCGTCGGCTCCTCGCCGAGGGCCCGCAGGCTCGCGACGAACACGTTCTCGAGGCTCGGCTCATCCACGCGGATGTCGCTGACAGGAAGCCCGGCCGCGCGCATCTCTCTCGAGACGGTGCTTCGCGCTTCGTCCGGTCGACGGGCGAGGAGGTCCAGATGGTCGCCGAACCGCTGCACGTCGACGATGTCCTTCTCGGGGCCGGCGATGCCCGACAGCAGGTGTTCGGCGTCTCGCAGTCGCTCCGTCTGAACCTCCAGCCGCTTGGTCCCCAGACCTCGGCGCAGTTCGGACGGAGTCCCGATCTGGCGAAGCTCACCGGCGTGGATCAATGCGACCCGGCCACATCGCTCGGCTTCATCGAGATACGGCGTCGCCACCAGGATCGTCAAGCCTTCCGCGGCGAGATGCGTGAGGGCGTCCCAGAATTCCCGCCGTGAAACAGGGTCGACTCCGGTGGTCGGCTCGTCCAGCAAGAGTACGCGCGGCTCGGCCACGAGCGCACAGGTGAGCGCGAGCTTTTGCTTCATTCCACCGCTCAATCGACCCGCCAGCCTGTCGCGGAAGCGTTCCAGGTCGAACATGTGGAGGTATCGGCGACCGCGGGCGGCAATGTCGTTCGGCGGCACGCGCCGCAGATCGCCCGCGTACCGGACATTCTCCCCGACCGAGAGGTCCGGGTAGAGGCTGAAGGCTTGCGTCAGATAGCCGGTGTGTGACCGCGCCTCCCGCGCCGGCCGGCCGAAGATCTCGGCAACTCCATCGGTGGCTTCGATCACCCCGGCGAGGATCTGGAACGTGGAGGTCTTGCCCGCGCCATCGGGACCAATGAGGCCGAAGATCTCGCCGTCGCCGACCTCGAAGCTGATGCCGCGCAAGGCTTCGAGCGGGCCATAGCGCTTCTGTAGGTTGCGGACGCGAATGGCCGTCATCGGCGCGTTCGGCGTGCCGGCCACTCGCTTCCCTCGACGAGGACCTCGCCGTCGGCCGGCATCCCCGGCTTGGCGAAGCCCACCGCGCCGCGCAAGAGAACCTTCACGCCGACGACCTGCTTCACCCGGTCCTCGCGGAAGTAGGTGTTCTCCGGCGTGAACGAAGCCTGGGGGTCGATGCGCATCACGACCGCGTCGATCGGCGTCGTCGGCGCCGAATCGAGGTACACGCGCGCGGCCTGGCCCACGCGGACGCGGCCGATGTGACCTTCGGGAACGAAGCCCCGCAGGTAGACTCGCCCCAGATCGATCAGCGTGATGATCGGCGTGCCGGCCATGACGACCTCGCCCGGCTCCGCGGTCCTCGTGGCCACCGTTCCGGCGAATGGCGCGATGACGTTGAGGTCCTTGCGGTTCGCCCGCGCCTCGTCGAGCTGGGCCCGCGCGCGCTCGGCATCGGCTTGCGCGGCCCCGACCTGACGCTGCGCGACCACGACGGCGGCCCCCTGCGTCTTCTCGTTGTTCTGCGCTTGTCGGGCCTGCTGTTCGGCGATCAACCCCTTCTCGAAGAGTCGGGTGAACGCGTCCCGATCCCACTTCGCCTGCGCATGCGTGGCCTCGGCTTGGGCGAGCTGAGCCTCGGCCGCTGCCAGTCGCGCCTCCGCCTGATGGAGGGCCGCCTCCGCCTGCTGCTCGCGTGCGCGGATCTGCTCGTCATCGAGCACTGCGACGACCGCCCCCTCGCTCACCTGGTCGCCCTCTCGCACGGAGATCTCGCGAATCCGTCCGGAGGTCTTGGGCGCGATCGCCGAGTCGTCGCCTTCGATCCGGCCGCTCACGGCGATCACGCCCGGCGGCAGCGAGGCGGATGCGAAGACGAGGCGCCACACCGCGAACCCGCCAAGCGCAGCCACGACCAGAAGCACGCCGGCAACGACGAGACGCCGCCGCGAGCGGTGGTCGGGCTCAGCCGCCGCAGGTCGCGAAGGGACTCGTTCCGGCGGCACCTGCCGTTGCTCAGCGGGCGCGGCCACGACGCCGCTCTCCGTTCGTGTCACCGGTCCGCGTGGGCGCGGTGAGTCCGTGGATGATGAGATCCTGGATGTGCTTCACGTACGTGGCGGCCTCGGGGATCCTGCCGCGCACTCGCCCTTCCGCGAACAGGCGCGCCCGGAGACGCGCCGTCGCGAAGAAGAAGAGGAGGCTCCCGACGAGACTCAGGTGGGTGAGCAGCGGGTCGACGGGACGGAAGCTCCCTTCTCGAACGCCGCGTTCAACGATGCGCCGCACGACATCGGCAACGCGAAGAGGATAGGCGATGATTTCCCCATCGAGACGCCGCCCGCCGGTCAGCACCTCCCGAAGCATCATGACCGGGAAGTGGGGGTTTCGCGCCGTGGCCGCATCAGCGACCAAGCCGACGAGGTCGCGGAGGAGATCCGGGGCGCGGCGCGGCGAATCGGCGAGCTCCTCGGCACGCTCGACGATCTCGGAAAACGTGGTCCGGACGATCGCCCGGTAGAGCTGCCGCTTGCCGCCGAAGTGGTAGTTGATCATCGCCTTGTTGACGCGAGATCTTTCGGCGATCGCAGAAACGGGCACCCCGTCGTAGCCGCTCTCGGCGAAGAGCTCGGTCCCGGCCGTGAGCAAGGCGTCGCGGGTGGCATCGGGATCGCGACGACGTCGGGGCCGTCGCCCGGCGCGAACACTATTAACCATACGTTTAGTTAAACGTACCACGCGAACAAGGGTCGGGCAACTCGTCCGGTGGTGACGGTCACTCTCCGCGCGGCGACGACGCCCGCCCCGGCCCGAGCAGGATCAAGGCCGCACTGACCGCCTGAAGTGCCGCGCAGGCCCCGAGCGCCGGCCCGTAGGTGCCGGACCAATCGCGCACGACCCCGACGAGCGATGGGCCGAAGGCGAACGTGAACTGATTGATCCCGACCACGAGGCCGACGAGCGCGCTGAAGCGCTCGCGCGGCCACTCGGCGGCGAGAATCAGGCCGGGTAACGTGGTCAGGTTCCCGACCCCCAGTCCGAAGAGCGCGCAACCCGCGTAGACGCCCGCCACCGACGGCCCGTGCGCCAGCAGAGCCAGGCCGATGAGCTGGCTGACGAGCGTCGCGCTCGCGACGAGGCGTCGGTTCAAGCGATCGACCACGAAGCCCGTCACCAGACGGCCGACCAGCGCCGCCGCCGTCGTCGCGCTCACGACCCGCGCGGCGCCGCCCGCTCCGAGCGCCGGCGTCACGAGCGCGACCAGATGCGTGAGCACGCCGACCTGCGCGGCGAGGCCGAGGGCGAAGGGCGCCGACACGCTCCAGAAGCGCCACGTGCGCAGGGCGCCCCTTCGCCAGCGTCGCTCGCCGCCCGTGGACGGTCCGGCGGGTGTGGAACGAAGCGGATCGCCGTCGGGACCGATCCCGAGCGCTTCGGGCCCCCGCCGCATGACGCCCGCGGCGACCGCCAGCAGCACCACGAGGATCACGAGAGCGGCGGTCGCGAGCGCTCGCGTGAAGCCGACCAGACCGATGAGCAGCATCAGCGCGGGCGTGACGAGCACACCGCCGAGCGTCGCCCCGTTGAACGCGAGGCTGACGACCAGGCCCCGCCTTCGCTGGAACCACGGGGCCAGGATGATGTTGATCGCCGCGCCGCTCATCGCGCCCCAGCCCATGGACATCACGAGGAAGGCCGGATAGAGCTGCCACGGGTGCGTGACGATTCCGAGCGCCGCGACGCCGGTGGCCATGGCGCCGGCGCCACCCGCCACGACGCTACGCGGCCCGAAGCGCTCGTACAGGTCGCCGATCGTCGCCGTCAGGAGCGCGCCGGCGACGTAGTACACGGTGACCGGCGCCGACACGGCGGAAGCCGACCATCCGTGCAGCTCCTGGAGTGTCGCGACGTAGACGGTGAGCCCGTAGAAGCCGAGACCGAAGCTGAACAGCGCCATGACGAAGGTGGCGCCTACGACGTTCCAGCCGTAGAAATATCGCGCGCTCATGCCCGGCCTCGACGCTACCCGCTGCGCCATCCGCCGTCTCGCCGTTTTCGGACGTGATCGCCCCGAGGCGCCTACGGCGCCGGCTCGCGCGTGCTAGGCTCGCGCTATTGTGAGGGTCGGCCCCGCACTCAACCGGAGCACTTGCGATCGCGCGCGGATCGCCCGCGACCCGCGGTTTGACGGAGCGTTCTTCACGGGTGTGCTGACCACCCGTATCTATTGCCGTCCTACTTGCCCGGTGAAGCCCGCCAAGTCGCGAAACGTCGTGTTCTTCCCTACCGCCGCCGCAGCCGAGCGCGCGGGGTTCCGCCCCTGCTTGCGGTGTCGACCCGAGGCAGCGCCGGGGACGCCGGCGTGGCGCGGCGCGGCGGCGACGGTCTCACGCGCGCTGCGACTCATCGAGCGCGGATACCTCGACGACGGCAAGAGGGTCGGGGACCTCGCGGACACGCTCGGTATGACGGCCCGGCACCTGCGCCGATTGTTCGTGCGCCACGCGGGCGCCTCGCCGACCGCAGTCGCGACGACCCGGCGCGTGCAGCGCGCGAAAGCCCTGGTCGACGGAACGGCGATGCCGATGTCCGCGATCGCGTTCGCGGCGGGCTTCGCCAGCATCCGACGCTTCAACGCCGCGTTTCGCGCGGTCTACCGGAGGCCGCCGACGGTCGTTCGCCGAGCCAGGCGCGGGACGAAACTTGCGCTGATCGAAGTCGACAAACGTCACGGTGTCCCGAGGCACTCGACGACCCTCGCAGTAGCGAAACGGTAGCTAAGACGAAATCGGGAATTCGGACGTGGCCGACCCGGGCAAGCGTGCTAAAGAGAGTTGGATGACCCTCCTGGACGATCAGTCATCCTGACGGGCCGGTGCGACGTGGTGTGTGAGCGAGTCGTCACGTGAACCATCTCATCGCGATTTATGGTCTCTCGGCGGTGTTCCTCGCTGTCATGCTTGAGTCAGCCGGCGTGCCGGTGCCGGGGGAAACGGCACTCATTGCGGCCAGCGTGCTCGCCACACAGGGACTTCTCTCTCTAACCTTGGTGATTGTGGTCGCCGCCGCGGCGGCCATCATCGGCGACAACGCGGGGTACTGGATCGGCCGCGCGGCGGGGCGGCGCCTTCTCGAGCGCTGGCGACCCGTCGCTCGGTACACCGAGAAGATGCTCCCGCCCGCCGAACGCTTCTTTGCTCACCACGGTGGCAAGGCTGTCTTCCTTGCCCGCTTTATCCCCGGCCTTCGAGTGATCGGTGCGCTCGTCGCGGGCATCGCCGGCATGGCGTGGTGGCGCTTTCTCATGTGGAATGTGGCGGGCGGGGTGGTGTGGGCGACCAGCGTCGCGCTCATCGCGTATGGCCTCGGCGAGGCTGTGGCGAGCGCGATAGGCCGGTACGGCCTGATCGCAGGGGCCGTGGTCATCGCTGCCGCTGCGGTTCTCTACGCCCTAGTGCACGGCCTGCGTCGGTGGCGGGCCCATGACCGCTGAGTGACGGCGGCGCTTCTCTCGCCTCTCGATGACCTCGCCGCAGCGCGGTTCTCGGCCACATGGGCCAGGACGGGGGAGGAAGCGTACGAAGGGAGCTATATCGCACTCGCGGCGATGTTCACCGTGAGGGCGAGGAGCGCGGCGTTGAAAAAGAAGGACACGACGCCGTGAGCGGCGACGGTGCGGCGGATCTCCTTAGTCGTGATGCCCACGTCGGCGACCTGCGAGGTCATGCCGATGACCAAGGAGAAGTAGACAAAGTCCCAGTAGTCCGGCTTTTCCAAACCGCCCGGGAACGCCATCCCGCGGACGCCGCTCTCGTCGTAGAACTCGTGCGCGTAGTGCAATGCGAACATCGTATGGATGAAAGCCCAAGACAGCACGATCGTGATCGTCGCGAGGATGAGCTCGACTGACCGTCGCGGTGCCGCACCGGCTGCGGATGTGCCAAGCAATCCGACGATGGCGAGGATGCTCGCCAGTGCCGCGGCGACGGTCAGGATCAGGATGACGATAGCCCCCTCATCCTGGGCCGCCGCGCGGCGGCGGATTTGGTGCACATCGGCCCGCGCCATCATCTCGAAGGCGAGTATCACGTAGAGCCCGACGCCGATGTCCCAGCCGACGAGGTCACGCATCACCGGTCTCCAGTCGGTCAGTACGGCAAGCGCCACGGTGGCCGCGATGCTGACCATAAAGGATACGAACAGCCGTGGTAGGGCCCGAATGATCCGCCACACCCAGGGTGCTCGGCGAGTTTTCCGGTTGTCGGTCTGCATCAATATCTCAGACGAGTGCCGCTGACGCAGCTCGCGCCCCGCACCCTGTACCCAGTCCCTTCTTCATCCTGCCCATGATCGCGAAGTCGAACAGTTTGTTCGAGGTTCGCTTCGAGGGCTTGCCCTTGGCACATTCTAGGACGCCGGTTCATCATTCAATGACCTGATCCGCTCGGACGAGGAGAGTCTGAGGAATCGTCAGGCCAAGCGCCTTCGCGGTTCTGAGATTGATCACGAGCTCGAACTTGGTCGGCTGCTCCACAGGGAGGCCGGCGGGCTTGGCACCTTTCAGTATCCTATCGACGAAGTACGCGGCACGTCGGCCCACATCGTCGAAGCTAGCGCCATACGACATGAGACCGCCCGCCTCCACGTAATCCCGGGCCCAGTAGATCCCGGGCAACCGATGCTTGAGGGCGAGCTGCACCAACTTCGCCCGATGCGCGTAGGTGAAGGCACCAAGAGCCGCGATGATGCCTCCCGCGCCGTCTTTCTTCGCTCGCGCGAGGGCAGGGTCGAAGTCATCGGGGTCTTTGATCTCGATGAAGGACACGGTGATCCCGAAGTGTCGCGCGGCGGTCTGCAACTCGCGTCGAATTTCGGGGAACGGGCTGTTCGGAGCGCCGACGACGGCGAAACGTGACGCCAAGGGCACAGCCTCTCGTAGCAGTTCGACGTACTTCTGGCTGATGCCCGGGACGACGCTCGTGAGGCCGCGCCTGCACGGGGTCGGCGACGAGGCCCCGCATACGGTCAGCCTTGCCGTCCGCGAAGGCGCGCCTCACGATGAGGTTGCGGCCCTCCACGTAGTTCAGCTCACGCATCCCCTCCAGGAACTTCTGCCAGAATCCCGACCGCGTGGGATCGGCCCCGAGCGTGAGGAGCCCGACCTGATACGCCCTCTCCACCTGCTGCGCCCCAGCAGCGAGCGCCACGGACCGAGTCCCCAGTGTCAGCCCGCAGAGGAACGTGCGCCGGGTCATTACTCGATAACCTGGTCTGCCCGAAGCAGCAGGGTCGGCGGGATCGTCAAGCCTAGCGCCTTGGCCGTCTTGAGGTTGATCACCAGCTCGAACTTCGTGGGCTGCTCGACCGGCAGGTCGGACGGGCGGGCGCCCTTGAGGATCTTGTCGATGTACGCGGCCGACCGCCTGACGAGGTCCGGTAGGCTCGGCCCGTATGACATCAAGCTTCCCGCATTCGTGAACTCGCGGACAAGCGCGATTGTCGGGAGGCGATGCTTGACCGCAAAGCCAGCGAGTCGTGCCGCGTGAACGAAAAATACCGATTCGGGCATCACCAATAATGCGTCCACGCGATGCTTTACGATTGCGGCTAACGCGTCCTCTATCAGCTCCGACTTAGGAAGATCGATTAGTTCGAGTCTGATGCCCAACTTCGTGGTGACGACCTCTGTTTCTCTCAGTACCGGCGTGTTGGCCGGATTCGCGCTGTTCCAAAGTACGGCGACCCGAGAGAGCCGCGGAATCGCTTCTCTGAGCAACTCAAGCTGCTTGCCACTCAGCTCCGGGGTCACCGCGGCGTTGCCAGTGATATTCCCGCCGGGGCGCGCCAGGCTTGCAACTAGCCCAGCGTGGACCGGGTCCGCAGATGCGACTAACACAATTGGTATCGTGGTGGTGGCGCGCTTGGCAGCGACTGCAGGCAGCGTGCTACCGGCCGCAATAACGTCCACACTGTGGCGAACCAGCTCCGCGGCCGCGTCAGGAAGAACCTCGTGTCGTTCTACGAGCCTCACCTCTAACAGAAGATTCCGACCCTCAACATAGCCGAGGTCTCGGAGACTGTGTCGAAACACCTCGACCAGGCCACCCACCGCGGGGCCGCCGTGAACCAGGAGACCTATTCGATAGACCTTCCCCATCTGCTGCGTCTCGGCGGCGAGCGGCGCGACGAGGAGACCCAGGGTCACTGTGCTAATGAACGCGCGTCGGTCAATCACTGGATGACCTCGCTCGCTCGCGTCGGGATCGATTGCGGGATCGTGAGCCCGATGCTTCCACCATAACCACCATTATTCCGAAGGCGCCCAGCACTTTCAGTTCAGCAGCTTCCACAGCACTCCCGGCCACAAGCATCAACATGCACCCGATACTTACTGCCGCGAGGCGTGAGCGTATCTCCATGAGATTTTCCTCTGAGACGGCCAATCTTTGGGGCCTAACCGCCAGCGCTCAGCGGCCGGCGGAGCCGGACCGCTGGACCGGCCTGTTGGGCGGCCGTCGCGCCGCTTCACGAAACGGTTTCTATGTGAGCGGCTTCGTCATGAAGATGCGGCTGGTGCCCAGCGGAAGGCATGGAACGGTGCCGAGGACCCGGTAGCCGTGGCGCTCGTAGAAGCCCGGCGCCTGAAAGTTGATCGTATACAGAACTGCGCCGACGCAGCCGCGCTGCCGAGCCTCATCCTCCGCGAGCCGCAAGAGGCGACTGCCGAGTCCGTCGCCCCGCAGGTTGTCAGGAAGGAAGAAGAGGTCGATAAACAGGAGGCCGAGCGAGGTCCGGCCCGTGAGGCCGCCAACTGGCTGCTTGGTCTGAGGATCGCGGACGACCACCGCCAACGGCCGACTGTCCCGGATCCCGCACTGCTGCTCGTTGAAGCGTGCCAACCCGGAACCGACCGCATGCTCCTCCTCGGCGGTAGGAGCATCGGTGAGGCTGACGATGGGTTCGAGGCGATCGGCATCCGGCATGGCCGGATGAGTGGCCTTTACTTCTTCGCCTGCTTGGCGATGATCTGGTCCTTGATCTTGTCGTAGGTGGCCTGGGGGATGAGCTTCTTCTTCACCAGCTCATCCTTCCGAGCATAGGGCCGGTTCTCGATGATCTTCTTCGAGTGGGCTTCGCCGATCCCGGGCAGGGCCTTCAGCTCCTCCTCAGACGCTGTGTTGAGGTCCAAAGGAGCTTTCTTAGGCGCAGCGGGCTTGGCTGGCTGCTTGGTCTCCGTCTTCGCTGGTTCCTTACCTGCCTGAGCGTAGAGGGGCGAGGTGAGCGAGCCCAGAGCAAACACAGAGACGACCAGTGCCGTGATCAACCTCAGCATAGCGGCCTCCTTTCAACCGATGGAGTATTAGACCATGTCGCGCGTGATTGCGGCTTCGGCCGTGCTGGTGACCTCGACGCCCTTGCGCTCGCCTTCCAACGCGCTCTTGGAGGTGAGGATCTTCTCGGCGCGGTGCTTCGGCGTGTAGGACTCGGGCGATGTGAACCGCGGTTCGGCTGTTGCCTGTGACGTGACGAGCTCCCCGCACTCTATGCAGAATTTTGCGCCTGCGGGCAGCTCGCTGCGACACTTCGTGCAGGTCAGCGCTACACGGGGCTCCGCATTCCAGGCAGAACTTCGCCTGTGGTGGATTCTCGTGCTGGCACCGGGGACACTTCATGCCGAGCCTCCAGTGGTCCGGCCGGGCGTGTCGCAGGGCGACAGTAGCCCGCGCACGGCGACGGCATCAACGACAGATCCTGGTCAGATCTTGGCTGCAACTCGCAGCAGCGGCCGCGTCTGGATGACGTGCTCGTGCGGTGCCGTGCTGGTGCGCGTCGGGCCGTTCAGCTAGACTCCCCGGCAGCCATCCTCAACCGAGGTGCCCATGCGGCGAATCGGGCTCGCGGTCGTTCTCGCTCTCAGCCTCATGCTTTCGCCGCTCGTCGCCGA
>QHSV01000315.1 GCA_003221655.1 Candidatus Rokuibacteriota bacterium | reverse complement strand
CACGAACATCCAGCCCAATTTCAACTCGTTTCTGAATTACCAGCACGTGACGAAGTGGTGCGAGCAGGTCATCGTGCCCGACGCGGTGGTGGACGCGATGCGCCGCGCGTTCACCCAGGTCAAGAACGGGCGTCCGCGCCCGGTGCTGATCGAGTTCCCGGTCGACCTCCTGCGAGAAGACGTGCCGGAGCCGATCCAGTACACGCCGGCGCTCCGGCTGCGCTCGGCGCCCGATCCGCGCGACGTCTCGCGCGTCGCCGAAGCGCTCGTGGCCGCCCAGAGGCCGGTGATCTACGCCGGCCAGGGTGTGCACTACGCGCGCGCGTGGCAGGTCCTCCGGGAGCTGGCCGAGCTCCTCGAGGCTCCGGTGACGACGAGCCTCCAGGGCAAGAGCGCGTTCCCTGAGAGCCACCCGCTGTCGCTCGGCTCCGGCGGGCGGTCAATCTCGAAACAGCTCCACCACTTCCTCACGAACGCCGACCTCATCTTCGGGATCGGCTGCAGCTTCGCGACGACGAACTACGGTGTCGCGATGCCGAAGGGCAAGCGCATCGCGCACGCGACGCTCGACCCGACCGACATCAACAAGGACGTGGCCTCGGAGCTGGCGCTCGTCGGCGACGCCGCGCTCACGCTCCAGGCGCTGCTCGTCGAGGTGAAGGACCGGCTCAAGGGCGGGCCGCGCGGCCGTTTCTCGGTCGTGACTCAAGAGATCAAGAACCTCAAGAGCGAGTGGCTGGCCCAGTGGACGCCGCGGCTCACCGCCGACACGAAGCCGCTGTCCCCGTATCGCGTGATCTGGGATCTCATGCACACGGTCGACGTCGCGAACACGATCATCACGCATGACGCCGGCAGCCCGCGCGACCAGATCTCGCCGTTCTGGGAACCGGTGGCGCCGCTGAGCTACATCGGCTGGGGCAAGACGACGCAGCTTGGCTACGGCCTCGGTCTCGCGATGGGGGCGAAGCTCGCGGCGCCGGACAAGCTGTGCGTGAACGTCTGGGGCGATGCCGCGATCGGCTTCACCGGGATGGACTTCGAGACGGCCGTGCGGGAGCGGATCCCGATCCTCTCCGTGCTGCTCAACAACTTCTCGATGGCGATCGAGCTGAAGATCATGAAGACGGCGACGGCCAAGTACCGCAGCACCGACATCAGCGGCGACTACGCGGCCATGGCGCGCGCCTTCGGCGGCCACGGCGAGCGTGTGACCGAGCCCGGCGAGATCGTGCCGGCCATCCGGCGCGCCATCCGCAAGACGCAGGACGGCACGCCTGCGCTCCTCGAGTTCCTCACCGAGAAGGCGGAAGACTTCTCGATGTTCTAGACTGGCCGCCATGCACATCAAATACCGGATCGGCGTCATGCCCGGACCGTGGCCGGGGGGCGGGCTGGACGGGGGTCGCGACTTCCTCTGGCAGCTCATCGATCTCTGCGAACGGACCGCGATCGATTCCATCTGGTTCTCGGACCGGCTCTCCTCGCCGCTGCCCGTCCTCGAGCCGATGACCACCATGGCCGCGGTGGCCGCACGCACGCAGCGGCTCAAGTTCGGCCCGAGCGTGCTGGTGGCGCCCTTCAGATCGCCGGTGCTCGCGGCGCGCCAGCTCGCGATGCTCGACTATCTCTCCGGGGGGCGCGTACTCCCCGCCGTTGGGATTGGCGTCGAGCAGGAGCGCGAGTTCCACGCCGCGGGCGTGCCCTTCCGGGAGCGGGGGCGCCGCACCGACGAGGCGATCAAGATCATGCGGCAGTGCTGGGACGAGCCCGAGGTGACGTTCGCGGGCGAATTCTGGCGCCTCGATCGCATCACGGTATTGCCGCGCCCCCTCCAGCAGCCGATGCCGCTGTGGATCGGCGGAAACAGCGAGGCGGCGATGCGCCGCGCCGGTCACCTGGGCGACGGCTGGATTCCGTCGTTCATCACGCCAGACCAATTCCGTGTCGGCGTCGACAAGACGCTGACCTTCGCGGCCGAGGCCGGGCGCGAGGTGCCGGGCGACCACTTTGGAACACTCGTGAACTTCTGCCTCGACTCTGACCCGGCGGTCGCGCGCTCGATGGCTCTCCCCTTCATCCCGCGCGCGCGCGCCGACGCTCCGACGCTCGATGCGTGCACGGCGTTCGGCCCGGCCGACCTCGTGAGCGAGCGTCTGGAGCAGTACGTGCAAGGGGGTGGATCGAAGTTCGTCCTGCGGCCGATGTGCCCACCCGAGCGAATGCTCGAGCAACTCGACCAGCTCGCGAGCGAGGTCGTGCCGGCGTTGCACGCCCGCTGAGGCCCGACGCAGCTTCCCGGACCCGAGGTCCGACCTCAGGTCCCCTGGAGGATCTGGAGCAGCAGGTCGGGGTCCACGTTCCCGCCGGAAAGCACCACGCCGATTCGGGCCCCGGCCGGGACGGCGAGCTTTCTCGTCAGCACCGCGGCGGCTCCGACCGCGCCGGTCGGCTCGACGACGACGCGGGCGCGCAGCGCCAGGAAGCGGACGGCGGCGACGATCTCGGCGTCGCTGACCAGCGCCACGCCGGTGAGGTTCTCGCGGAGGATCGGAAACGTGAGCTCGCCGGGGCTCTGGGGGCGGATCCCGTCGGCGATCGTGGGCGGCGGAGGAATGGTCACGCGCTCTCCCTTCTGCAGCGAGAGGTACGTGTCGTTCGCAGTGTCCGCTTCGACGCCGATGATCGCGATTCCGGGAGACAGGCTTCGCGCCACCGTGCTGCAGCCCGCCATGAGGCCGCCGCCCCCAACGGGGGTGACGAGCGCGTCGAGCGACGGAACCTCCTCGAAGAGCTCCAGGGCCGCGGTCCCCTGGCCTGCCATGATCGCAGGATCGTCGTACGGGGGCACCAGCACACGGCCCGTCGCCTCGACGAGACGTCGGGCGACGGCGGCTCGATCGTCCTTCAGGCGGTCGTAGAAGACGACCTCGGCGCCGTAGCCGCGCGTCGCCTCGACCTTGAGCTTGGGTGCGTCGGTGGGCATGCAGATGATCGCGGTGGTCTCGACCATCTGCGCGGCGAGCGCCACGCCCTGGGCGTGATTGCCCGACGAGTAGGCGACGACGCCCCGGGCGCGCTCCCCCGACGTGAGCGACACGAGTTTGTTCAGGGCACCGCGGATCTTGAACGAGCCGGCCCGCTGCAGGCTCTCGCACTTGAAAAAGACACGGTAGCCGCTCGCGTCGTCGAAGGGTTGGGACGAGATCACCGGCGTTCGGTAGACGCGCCCCGCGAGCCGCTGCGCGGCGGCTCGCACGTCGTCGATCGTGATCAGAGGGGCGGCGGTCACGACGCGCCGATTATCCCAGAGGGTCAGAACCGTGTTCAACCCTCGCGGTATACTTCCCTCATGCGGATGACAGCGACCCTCCTGGCTCTTCTGCTCACGGCCGGCTGCTCGCTCATCTCGATCGATCTGACCCCGCGGATCAAGCCGCTCGAGGAGCGGACTGTCGAGGGAACCGGCAAGACGAAGATCCTCCTGACGGACATCTCGGGATTTCTGAGCGAAGAAGGGGAGACGCAGACGGTCATCATCGGCGCGCCCCCCCCGCGCGTGCCGCTGCTGGTTCGCTTTCGCGAAGCCCTGAAGAAGGCCGAGGAGGATCCCAACGTCAAGGCCCTCGTCGTCCGCATCAACAGCGCGGGTGGAACGGTGACGGCGGCCGACATCATGTTCAAAGAGCTG
>QHSV01000133.1 GCA_003221655.1 Candidatus Rokuibacteriota bacterium | reverse complement strand
TGGGCAAGGGCTTCGACTACGCCAAGGAGTTCAAGAGCCTCGACCTGGTAGCCGTGAAGAAGGATCTCACCGCGCTGATGACCAACTCGCAGGACTGGTGGCCGGCGGACTTCGGCCACTACGGACCTCTGTTCATTCGCATGGCATGGCACAGCGCCGGCACGTACCGCATCCGCGACGGCCGCGGCGGTGCCGGTTCCGGCCAGCAGCGCTTCGCGCCCCTCAACAGCTGGCCCGACAACGCGAGCCTCGACAAGGCACGCAGACTGCTGTGGCCGATCAAGCAGAAGTATGGCCGGAAGATTTCGTGGGCCGACCTCATGGTCCTCGCCGGCAACGTCGCGCTGGAATCGATGGGCTTCAAGACCTTCGGGTTCGGCGGGGGGCGTGCGGACGTGTGGGAACCGGAAGAGGTCTACTGGGGCTCCGAGGACAAGTGGCTGGGTGACAAGCGGTACTCCGGCGACCGAGATCTCGAAAATCCGCTCGCGGCCGTTCAGATGGGGCTGATCTACGTCAATCCGCAGGGCCCGAATGGCAACCCGGACCCGATCGCGGCGGCCAGGGATATCCGCGAGACCTTCGCTCGCATGGCGATGAACGACGAAGAAACTGTCGCGCTGATCGCCGGCGGCCACACGTTCGGCAAGACCCACGGCGCCGGCCCGGAGTCCCATATGGGGCCTGAGCCCGAAGCAGCCGGCATCGAGGAGCAAGGCCTCGGCTGGAGGAGCACATTCGGCACGGGCAAGGGCGGCGACACGATCACGAGCGGCCTGGAGGTCACCTGGAGCACCACGCCCACGAAGTGGAGCAACAACTTCTTCCACAACCTGTTCCGCTACGAATGGGAGCTGACGAAGAGCCCGGCCGGTGCGCATCAGTGGAGACCGAAGGGTGGCGCCGGTGCCGGCACGATCCCGGATGCCCACGACCCGTCAAAGCGTCACGCGCCCGCCATGCTCACCACAGACCTCTCGCTGCGGTTCGACCCGGCTTACGAGAGAATCTCAAGGCGTTTCTACGAGCATCCCGATCAATTCGCGGACGCCTTCGCCCGGGCGTGGTTCAAGCTGACGCACCGGGACATGGGCCCGCGAGCACGCTACCTCGGCCCGGAGGTTCCGGCGGAAGAGCTCATCTGGCAGGACCCCATCCCGTCGGTCAATCACAAGTTGATCGATGAACAGGACATCGCCTCCCTCAAGCGCAAGATCCTGGCGTCGGGACTATCCGTCTCGCGACTGGTCTCGACCGCCTGGGCGTCGGCGTCCACCTTCCGCGGCTCCGACAAGCGCGGCGGCGCGAACGGCGCGCGCATTCGCCTCGCGCCGCAGAAGACGTGGGAAGTCAACGAGCCCATCCAGCTGGAAAAGGCGCTGCAGACGCTGGAGCGCATCCAGAGCGAGTTCAACAACGCGCAGTCCGGTGGCAAGAAAGTCTCGCTCGCCGACCTGATCGTTCTGGCCGGCTGCGCGGGCGTCGAGCAGGCGGCGAAGAATGCCGGTCACGCCGTGACGGTTCCCTTCGCGCCGGGACGCATGGACGCCTCGCCGGAGCAAACCGATGTGGATTCCTTCGCCGTCCTCGAACCGGTCGCGGACGGATTCCGCAACTACCTCAAGGGCAAGTACCCGGTTACGGCCGAGGAGCTGCTGGTCGATCGCGCGCAATTGCTGACCCTGACCGCGCCCGAGATGACGGTGCTGATCGGCGGCATGCGCGCCTTGAACACCAACGTCGGAGAGACGAGACACGGCGTCTTCACGCGGCGGCCGGAAGCGCTGACCAACGACTTCTTCGTGAACCTGCTCGACATGGGCACGGAGTGGAAGGCAGCATCGGACGCCAAGGATCTGTTCGAAGGGCGCGATCGCAAAACAGGCGAAGTCAAGTGGACCGCCACGCGTGTCGATCTCGTCTTCGGCTCGAACTCCCAGCTCCGGGCCGTGGCGGAGGTCTACGGAAGCTCGGATGCGCAGTCGAAGTTCGTCCAGGACTTCGTGGCCGCCTGGACCAAGGTCATGAACCTGGATCGCTTCGACCTGGCGTGATCTCGCTGACCAGCCTCGACGTGGCGTCGGCTCATCCCGGACCACGTCGAGGTCGGTCCGAGGGCGGGTCAGTTTCTCAGCTCAGCAGGCGAGTGAGCTCAGACATGGTCTTGACCGTTTCGAACTCGTGCACCACCGTGAGGCTGGCCTCGACCTTTTCCGGGGCTAGCCCGGACAGCGGCACCAGCCTCCGGTACTTTGCGTCAACGTCGCCCCATTCGATTCCGCGGGGGGCGGACCCGCGCGGGAAGTCCACGTGAGCAGAGAACTGTCGGCCGTCCTTCAGCGTGATCGTGACCGTCGCGCCGTGATGGTGCGGAAAGCGGTCCGGGTACGGTGGCGGGTTCGGGTCCACGGTGACCTTGTCGATGAGCTGCCGAATCACCGGGTCGGCGACCTTTGCGGGCGAGACGTGGATCCAGCCGTAGTCCCGGTCCACCACCGCGGCCGCGATGAAGTAGGCGGGGCTGTGCGCCACGCCGATCAGGTCGGTCGGATGCCTGGGTCCGGGCAGTGTACGGTACTTCGCCGATGAGAGCCGGATGTCGGCCACGTCCGCCGGGTCGACGTGTCCGACGATCGCGGCATTGGCGGCTGCCTCCGCCGCGGCGTGGTGCGGATGACCACCGGGCACCAGCTTGATCGCCATGTCCGTGGTGATGTCCCACGCTTGGCCGAGATCTTTCGTCACGTCCTCCAGGTGATCTCCGCCGTAAGCGGAGAAAAAGCCGCGCGGCATCTCCAGCACGTTTTCCTCGGCCATCAACCCCTTGTGCGCGGCGAGTGCCGCATGGATGCCCAGCATCGCCGAGAGTCCCGCGTGATACTCGCGCGCCACGCTGGTGTTGGCGGCCACCATCAGGCCTCCGATCGAGGTCGCGGCGAGCGCGATCGCCTGCGTTATCTGTCCCTGCGTCAGCTTGAGGAGCGTGCCGGCGGCGACCGCGCCGCCGAAGATCGTGGCGATCGAGCCGTGGAAGCCGCGCTCGCTGCGCCCCGGGGTGAGCGCTTCGTCGATGCGCCCCGCGATCTCGTAGCCGTACACCATTGCTGCGAGCACGTCGCGGCCGTCCGCGGCGGTCTGCTCCGCCATGGCGATCGAGCTCGTCGAGACGATCGTGCCGATGTGCGCGATGCTGCGCAGATCGCTGTCGTCCGAAGCGGCGGCGTCGCTCATCACGGCGTTGACCCGCGCCGCGTCCGCGATGGGCAGTCTGCGTCCGCCGTCGAACCAGAGGGTGGCCTGCTCCGCGCCTCCCCGTTCCTTGGCAAGCTCGCGGATGATTCGCGAGGAAACGATGTCCGCGCCCATCGCCGCGCCGGCGATCGTGCTGGCGATCACCATTCGCGCGCGCTCCAGCGCGAGCGCCGACAGGTCGGTGACGTTCGTGCTCGCCAGAAACCGCGCCAGCTCTCCCGCGATGCTCAGCGGGTTTATTCCAGCGCGTTCAGTACTGCGCGCTGCCGGCTCAGGCGCTTCGGACGGTCCTGAGCGAACCGCTGCACCCCGGCGAAGATCGAGTCCGGGTCCAGGTGCGCCTCGGCGATCACGTCCGCCTCGGTGCCTCCGGTGAGCCACACGTTGTCCTGGTCGGCGGTGAGGGAGTACTCATCGGTCAGCGAGCCGACGTTGCGTAGCGGCCACATGCGGCGCGTTCCGCTCATCACGAACATGAGGTCCTGGCGAGCCTCGGGCGGCAGCACGTTGTTCCGGTACGCTTCGGGCTGGCGGTCGAACAACTCCTCGCTGATCGCCGCGATGACCTTCACGTTGATGCCGGCCCCCGTCAGCCGCGGCAGCACGCTCACGAGATTGAACGTCGAGCTCGATCCCTGGGCCACGACGTAGCCGTGTCGGGGGTGGCCGGGCGCGAAGTCGCGGATAACGTAGAGACCCTTGGCGGCGGCCCGGAGATCGGAGTCGGCGAACGTGTTGCGGTCGGCCACGCGGAAGTCGGGGCGTGCCACCTCGATGACGATGACGCCGACCTTCTTTTCGCG
>QHSV01000006.1 GCA_003221655.1 Candidatus Rokuibacteriota bacterium | reverse complement strand
CCGCGATACCGCCCGGGCCCGACCTGTTCGAGGTCGATCACCGTGCGATCACGGTTCGGCGCGACCACGCCCACCTGGGAATCGAGAAAGTTGATGAACTCGCCCTTCGGGTCGACGGCGTCGACGACTATCTCGCCCATGTTCTCCCGCCGCTCCACGATCGCGACGGTGTCGCTGCGCGACCCGCTCCGCAGCGTCCAGCGGATCAGCTGCGACCAGAACCGATTGAACTCGCGCCACCGGAGCCAGAGGACGCCCCACTTCGCCTTGGCGTCCGACGTGAACGCGACGGAGCGTCCGAGACCGTACCGCCAGGTCGCGAGTACGGGGTCTTCCTGGTGGCTCATCAGGACCAGGTCCGCCGTCGCCTTCAGCGTGCTCGCGACATAGCCACCGAGGGGCGGCACGCTCTTCCAGTCGATCTCCTGGATCGCCTCGTGCCCGGGCGACGTGAGCTGCGGCTTGAACGGCTGCTCGACGAGCGACGCCTTCGAGGCAAGCTGCGTTTCGAGCGTGAAGATGCGAGGGATCGTCTGCGAGTCCTCGGTGTAGTAGAAACGGCCCTTGCCCCACTTGGCGACGTCCACCATGAGCTGGACGTCCGCATCCTTGCCGATCGCCACCGTCGACACCGTGATCTTGTCCTTCGCCATCCGCCGGAGCAGTCCCTGGAAGTCGCCACGCGTCATCTGCCCGTCGGAGAGGAAGATCACGTGCTTGAGCAGCGCGGGCCGCTCGAACAGCACCTGGTACGACTCCTTCAGCGCCGGGTACCCGTCAGTGCCGCCGCCCGCCTTGATGGTCGCGATCGCGTGATGGATCGCCGCCTTGTCCTTCGCCGGGCGCACGGACGCGTCCCAGATGAACTCGGTGTCCCAGCTCATGACGCCGACCTCGTTGCGCTCGTCGAGCAGGTCCACCACGAGGTGGGAGGCCTCCTTCGCAAGGTCGAGCTTCGTCACCTTCTCGTCGGTCGACATCGCCATGGACCCAGAGCGGTCGATCGAGAGCACGACGGCGAGGCTCGGGATCTCGACCTTCTGCTTGACTTCCATCGTGACCGGGAGCGCCTCCTCGACCGGGGTGCGGTAGTATCCGCCGAGCCCGAAGCTCTCCTCGCCGCCGATCATGACGAGGCCGCCGCCGTAATCACGAACGTAGTCGCGAATGTACCCCATCTGCTGCCGCGTCAGCTTGAGTGAGGACACGTTGGAGAGCACTACCCCGTCGTATTTTTGGAGACCCGCGAGGTCGGCTGGGATCTGCGGCGGCTCCACCACGGTCACGTCGATGTTCTGCGAGCGGAGCGCGCCGGCGAGGGATTGTGCGTGAGTCCGATCCCGATCGGCGAGCAGCACCTGGGGCCGGCCGCGAACGACGACGGCGCCGACGGCCCGGTTGTTCTCTTCGATCGTGTCGCCCTCGACCTCCATCGCCGCCTGGTACACGTGGATCCCGCTGGCGTCGAGCGACTGCCGGTAGCTGAACACGTTCTTCCCGGCCGCCAGTCGGACGACCTGCGAGCCGAGGAACTCGCCGTTGCGGAAGAGCGAGAGGCGGCCCTCGGTGTCCCGGTGACTCCACACCACGACCTTGGCCTGGAAGGGCTCACCGAACTTCACCTCGTGCGGGAGCACCATCGCTTCGGCGACAACCTCCTGGGTGAAGGTCAGCGGCGCCGGAACGTAGTAGATGTCCGCCCCCGCGTCCTTGGCGGCTTGAGCTCCGGCGAGGGCGTTGCCGGCGTTCTGCCGACCGTCGGTCAGCATGATGATGCGGTTCGCTTGGCCCGGCGGCAGCATCGCGAGCGACAACTGGATCGCCTGAAAGATGTTCGTTCCGCGCCCGTCGACCTGGGCCTTCGGGCGTTCGATGGCCGGGCGGCTGGCGAGCGGCTGATCAACGACCGCCTGATCGCCAAACGCGATCACGCTGTTCCGGTCGCCGCTCTTCATGTGCTTGCCGGCCTCGGCGACGAAACGGTACGCGCGCTCGCGGGACGCGAGGCTCACGCTGTCCGAGAGGTCGAGCAGGAACACGACGTTCATGCGGTCAACCCAGCGCGGGAGCGTCGGCCGGAGCAGCGCCAGACACAGGACGACGACCAGCGCGCTGCGCAGCGCCAGTGCCCAGCGGTCGCCCACGCCTGCCGGCGCGCGCAACCGTCCCGCGCTCTGGCGCCGCCAGTACAGCACCCCTTCGCCGGCGAGGAGAACCACGGCCAGGATGACGAACAGCGGCCACAACTCGCGTTGGACGGGCACCGGAGCCGCGGCGGGACCGTGCTCACTCGCGGCGGGCAGCGGGTGTGGCACCAGATTCGACTCGTCGGCATCGGCCAGATTCACCGCCACCCGAGTCTCACCGCGCGACGTCGAGAGCGTGTAGATCCCCGTCTCGTCGGTCTCCGTGAAACTCACCATGCCGCGGGTGACCCGGCCCTGGACGACGCGGCCGCTGGGTGTCGTCACCGTGACGGTCGTGACGCCGTGTGGCGCCGGGAGGAGAATCGGCTGACCGGCCGCAAACTGGAAGCTCGACTGGTCGAGCCCCGCCGGGTGGAGCCAGCGCAGCGTGTTCGAGAGAACCAACGGGAACGCGATCCGCAGCGGGAAATCGGTCTTGAACAGATCGAAGCCGACGAAGAGCGCCTTCCGGTCGGGTTCCTCGAGGGCGTAGATGAGCGGGCCGCCCACGGCCTCGACGACCGGTCGGCCGGCCGCCAGTGGACGGATGCGCATCGCATCCTCGATGGTGACCTTCGCGAACTCGACGTGACGCATCACCGGGTGCGCCCGGTCCCAATCCATGATCGTCGGGCGCTCGAGCCTTCCCAGCACCTCGATCGGCACGTCCGGCGGCACGGCGTTGACGAAGACGAACCGTCCCGGCCCGGCCCGCGGCGGGGTCACCGAATCGAGCACGACGACATCCGCGTCGCCCATGCCGCCCTGGTACTGGTCGGGCGTACGCACCTCGAGGGACACCTGCGGATCCGTCCGGAGGACCTTCTCGAGGAACAGATTGCCCGCACTCACGAGCAGGACCGCGATTTTCCTCGGCGGCGGCAGGACCGCATACGCAGTGTTGTCGACCGCGAGGTCGTCGTCGATCCGCAGCCGCGCCGTGACGGTGCCGCCACCGCTGTGGCTGAACGGCAGCACCACCGAACGCCGGACGTTTGGCTCGAGCGTCACCTCTTTCTCGGCGATGGACTTGCCCTCGAGCTCGAGGCGGAAGCTGAACGTCTGGGGCTCGATGGAGTAGTTCACGAGCGAGACGAACGCCTGGTAGTCAAAAGCTCCGTAGTAGTTCTTACGGACCGACAGACTGGTGATGGCGACGTTCTGGCCGTGCCCCCCGACGCCCACCCACCGCACTCTCGGATCGGCGACATCTTGACTCTGGGGCAGCACGAAGGCGCCGTCGGTAAAGACGTGGATCTCGGCTCGGGGTTCCGCCGCGACGAGCGCGCGCGCGGTGCGCACCGCCTCCTGGATCCGGGTGGGGAGGTCGCGGGCCTGGGCGGCCCGGATGGCCGACAGCGCCCGCTCGCGGTCGCGGGCCAGCGCCGCCGTCACCTTCGGCTGCACCCCGGCCTCGATGACCATGACTTCGGCGCCTTCACCGAGGCCGCGCACGAGCGCGGCGGCGCCGGCCCGCGCGGCCTCAAAGCGCGAGGGCGAGACGTCGCGCGCCTTCATCGATGCCGAGGTGTCGAGCACCACGACGACCTTCCGGGCGCCCTGGCCCATGACCGTCGCAACGGGCCGGGCCAGCGCCAGGGCGAGCGCCAGGAGCGCAAGGAGCTGCAGGAGCAGCAGCGGGTCGCGATGGAGCCGCTGGAAAAAGGTCGAGGCCTCACGATCGCGCAGCGACGTGTGCCACAGGAGGAGGCTCGACACTGTCCGCTCCCGCCGCCGAACTTTGAGGAAATAGAGCAGTACCAAAGGCACGGACAGCGCGAACAGTGTCAGCGCGAACGGCGCGAGAAAACTCATACGAGCACGCGGCCCCGGAGCTGGGCGAGGACGAACTCTTCGATGGGGGCGTCAGAGGCCAGGCGGTGGTACCCGATCTCCTTGGTCCGACAGAACGTCTCGATGCGCTCGAGGAACTGCCGAAGCCGCTCGCGGTACGCGCGTACAGCGTCCCCGTCCATCGAGAGCTCCCGCATTTCGCCGGTCTCGCTGTCGACGAGTCGCAGGTCGCCGGCGAGCTCTGGGTTCATCTCCTCCGGCGCCAACACGTGAACCAGATGGACGTCGAAGCGGCGTTCGAGGAGCGCGCGTACGCCGCTCTCGTACCCGGCCGGGTCGAGCAGGTCCGAGATCACGACCGCGAGACCGGCTTGGCGCGCGCGCGCCGCGTAGTTCCCCAGCCCCTCGTTGAGGCTCGTGCCGCCGGCCGGCTCGACTCCCGCGAGGAGGTCCAGGAGGCCGGCCACCTGGCTCCGACCCCGGGTCGGGGGCCAACCCTCGGCCACCCGGTCGCGGAGCACGCCGACGCCGACGCGCTCGAGGTTCACGAGCCCCACGAACCCGAGCGCCGCCGCGATGCGCACCGCGCAGTCCAGCTTGGTCGGCGAGCCGAAGTTCATGGACGCCGAGGCATCGACGATCAGATGCAGGCAGAGGTCTTCCTCGTCGACGAAGAGCTTGACGTGCAGACGGTCAAGGCGGCCGTAGATGTTCCAGTCAACGTAGCGAAGGTCGTCGCCCACCCCGTAGGCACGGTAGTCGCAGAATTCGACGCTGTGTCCACGGCGCAAGCTCCGTCGCTCGCCCCTCACGCGTCCACGGAAGACTCGACGCGAGAGTAGCGCGAGGCGCTCGAGCTGCGCCAGGAACTCCGAGGTGAAGAACGCGTGGCGCGTCGCCGGCATCCGTCTCCTTTCGCTTATCGCTCGTCGAGCGCCTGGAAGTAACTCCTGATCTGGTCGTGAAAGTCCCGCGGGACCTGCTCCCGGGTGATCGCGTCCTCCATCGCCTTCCGGTATTGCCCGATGACCCCCAGGTACTGGAGCCGCGAGGCCATGCTGCCGCCGCGCCCCGTCAGGTTGGTGTCGTACCCGTCCTTGCGCCCCCGGCGCGACTCGCCCTCGACACCGACGTCGTAGGGGTTGGCGCGCAGCCGCTGCGTCGCCTCGCCCTTCGGGGAGCCGCTCCGGCCTCGGCCCGGCATGAGTCCTTCGCCCTCGCCGAAGTCCTGGTCCTCGGGACCCATCCCGTCACCCCGGGCGCGGTCCCGCCCACGCCCGCTCCGCTCGTTCTCTCGCCCCCCGCGCAGGCCTTTGCCCGAGCGCTGCGCCTCGTCCATCGCTCGCATCTTATCGAGCGCCTTTTGCATCGCGTCGAGGGCCCGATCCGGCTGGCCACCCTCGAGCGCCTCCATGCCTTCCATCGCGTCGCCGCTCCAGTTGCCGCCACCTTTGCGGCCCAGCCGCTCCATTTCCTCGAGAAGTTCGCGGAGCTTCTGAGGCGAGATCTGGTCGGGTCGGAGGCCGCCCGTCAACGCCTTCGATTTGCGGTACACCATCTTGTACTGGCTGCTCGTGAAGTCCGACTGGAGGTCGGGCAGGCGGTCCACCTGCTCGAGCATCCGGAGCCGCTCGTCGCCCTTCTTCATGAAGCTGTTGAAGTCCGGCCGCTGGCTCGCGAGCGACGTGTCCTTGAAGATCGCCGAGAGGTCGCCAGTGGTCGTGGCACCGCTGCCGCCGGCCCGCTGCGCGAAGTCATGCTCCTCGAAGGACGGGCGCTTGAGCGGGTCCTTTGCGGTTGGACGCGACGTCTCCTCGAGCATCGACGAACTTGCGTGCTCCTCGCGCTCCTCCTCGCCCGACGGCAAAAAGTCGGGGAGGCGCCCCGACGGCATCGGGATCGGCGGCGTGATCGCGAGCACCAGGCACGCCAGGACCGGGACTGCGAGGAGCCGCCCCTCGCGCGGGACCACGCGCCCAACCGCGCGCTTGAGCTCGAGGGCCTCGACGCGCGCCACAGTGTCGGCGACCAGGGAGTCGACGAGTCGCGTCCGGTCCGCGCGTCCGGCCCACTCGAGCGTCGTCGCGACGCGATCGTCGAGACCGAATGCGCGGTCCGCGACCCGGGCCGCGTCGCCACGTGCGACCCGTCGGGCCGCTCCGTAGGCGATTCCCGCCACGGCGCCGAGGATCACGAGCGCGGCCGCGGCCCACGCGGCCGTGCTACCCACCGCGTGCTTTGCCAGCAGGAGCACGGCGCCCGCGACGGCACCCCAGAAGGCGCCGCGCAGGCCGTAGTACTCCGCCCGACGGCGCCGAATCTCCCGCCGAATGCGCCGCAGGAGCCCTTCGATCCTAGAGGACTCGTTCATGCGATCCTCCCGCGGTTAGCGAAGAAAAGGTTCGCGGGCCTGGGCGGTGGCGGCCTCGGTGTTGTCCAGGACCCGCGCGACCAGCGTGTCCGTGTCCACGCCCTCGGCTTCACCCTCGAAGTTCAGGATGACCCGGTGGCGGAGCGCTGGCGCCGCCAGCGCCTTGATGTCCTCGATGCTCACGTTGTAGCGCCCCTCGGCGAGCGCTCGCACCTTCGCGCCGAGCACGAGCGCCTGGGCGGCGCGCGGGCTCGCGCCGTAGCGCACGAAGCGTCGCGCGACCTCGGGCGCCTGCTCCCATTGCGGATGCGTCGCCATGACGATCGCCGAGGCGAAATCGCGCACGTGCGACGCGATAGGCACTTCGCGGATCAGCTCCCGGAAGGAGAGCACCGCCGGTCCGCTTAGGACCCGACTCACCGTCGCGGGGCGCGATTGCGTCGTGCGGTCGATGATCGCGTTCAGCTCGTCGAGCGCCGGATAGCGCACTCGGAGCTTGAAGAGAAATCGATCGAGCTGCGCCTCGGGTAAGGGGTAGGTCCCCTCCATCTCGATCGGGTTCTGGGTGGCAAGGACGAAGAACGGCGCCGGCAACGGGCGGGAAGCGCCGCCGACGGTGACGGCGCCCTCCTGCATCCCTTCCAGGAGCGCCGACTGCGTCTTTGGCGTCGCACGGTTGATCTCGTCGGCCAGCAGGATGTGGGCGAAGATCGGTCCGTGCTGGAACTGGAAATGCTTCCGGCCGTCCGCGTCCTCCACGATGATGTTGGTCCCGATGATGTCCGCCGGCATCAGGTCGGGCGTGAACTGAATGCGCGAGAAGGAGAGCTCGAGCCCTTCCGAGAGGGTCTTGATGAGGAGCGTCTTGCCGAGGCCCGGCACCCCTTCGAGGAGCACGTGGCCGCCCGCGAACATCCCGATCAGGACGTGCGTGATGACTTCGTGATGTCCGACGATGACCTTCTCGACTTCCGCGCGCAAGGCCTCGAAGGCGGCGACAAACGCCTCAACTCGAGCGTCGCGATTCATCGAGCTCTCCTTTCACGGATTCTGCCCAGCACTGCTTCCTGAAGTTGCTGCCATTATAGGGAGCCGTCAAGCGCCGGGCGCGGCTTGCGCACGAATTACCGCTTGCCTTCATACTACTCGATGACCACAGCAAGTTACCTGCCAATTGCGACGCCCGACCCGCCCCGTCAGCTTGCGGAGAAATCGACAGCCCGTCGCGCGGCGGTGACTCCCGCATCAGCACCCGTCCCGGGACTGCTCAATTGCCGGGCGCGGAACGACGCTCGGCGGAGCGCTGACCGCGGCGCCAGAAACGCGATCATCCTGCAGGTCGCGCCGGAACCGCGGCCAGCTGTCGATAGACATCACAGTAGCCGTCAATCTCCCGCTCCCGCGAATAGCGCCGAGCCACGAGCTCGCGGCCGGCTCGGCCGAGCCGCTGCCGGAGCCCTGGATCGCGGACGAGCTCGGCCGCTCGCTGCTCGAACTCGGACTCGTCACCGAAGAGAAAGCCCGTCGAGCCGTCGTCGATAAGCGAGCGATTGCCCGCGATGTCCGAGGCGAGGACCGCCCGGCCGATCCAGAGTGCCTCGAGCACCGAATTGGCCATGCCGCCTTCGGAGACCGAGCAGTTCAGGACCACGTCCGCCTGCGACAGGAGCGAGGCCATTTGGGCGTGCGGCACTACGCCGATGTGGCGCGCCCACGGAAGTGCCGCCAATGAGCGCAGCAAAGTCTCCCCCGTGTCGGGATCGAGCACCGGGCCGGCGTAGAGAAGGCGAATTTCCGGAATGCGTGCCACCAGCCGGCCGAGTGGTGTGAGCGGAAACGCCGGATTCTTGACCGCGCGGATGCCCCCCGGAAACAGAAACAGCGAGCTCCGGGGCGGAAGCCGCCAGTGCGCTCGGAGATCGAATGTTTCGCGCGTCGACAGTCCAACGGACTGGGGGACGATCGCGAAGCGCCCGCGGAGATCAGGCAAGGTCGCCGTGACCCGATCGGCGATGGACGCATGGAACGCGGTCAACCGAGCTGCGCCCTCAAGCACCCGCCGAACCGTGGGCGCTCGCTCCGGGTCGAACAAGTCGTGGTTGGCATCGGTTCCCGTGAAGGTGACCACGAGAGGGATGTCGGTCCGGCGCGCCACGTGCAGGGCGAGGGGACCCGTGAGGTAGGCGTGAAAGGCATGAACCAGCACGGGGCGATAGGCCTCGACTTCGGCCTCGATCGTCGTGTCCGCGCTTACGGAAAGGTCCCACACGCGCAGCTCGACGCCGCGATCGCTGAGCCCCTTCGCCACCCGCGTCACGGTTACGGCGTTGCCGCGCACGGAAGGAGGGGCGAACGGGGTGAGGATCGCGACGCGAGATGGCATCGGCTCGAGCATACGGGGGCCGACGCGGCGCGTAAAGCCAGCCAAGGGCCCGGAGCAGAATCCCTCGCGCCGGCCCGAGCGTCGCATATAATGGACGACGATGCCTGAATGTGGAGCGCCTGGCCCCTCAACGATCGAGTGTCGGCAGATCGCCGATCTTCTGAGCGATTATCTCGACGGGAGCCTGCCGAAGGACACGCGCGAACTGCTGGAGTGGCACATCGAGGGATGCGCCCCCTGCGTCGCCTTCGTGAAGACCTACCGTGGCACGATCACCGCCGCGACCAAGCTCAGGGATGTGGAGATCCCCGCGGAGTTGAAGCAGCGGCTTCTGGCCGTCCTCCGAAACCAGCGCGCTTCGCACCCGTCGGGCGCATAGCCCTCGCGGGGCGCGGTTCGCCCCCGGACACGGAGTTCGGGCCGGACACGTCCTAGCGCAAGAGCTCCTGCACGATGTTCGCAGTCTCCACGTTCGCCCAGTCGACCTCGCCGATCACGCCGTAGCGGACGCGGCCGTCCGGGTCCACCAGAAAGCTCGACGGCAGCACGCGGACGCGCCACGCCCGCGGCGCCTCCTGATTCGGATCGAGGAGGACCGGGAAGGCGAGAGACTCGCGTTTGACGAACTCGCTGATGCGCGCCCTCGCCTCCCCGTAGTTCACCAGGAGGATCACGAACGGGCGCCCGGCCAGCCGCGTCTGCAGCGCTCGCATCGAGGTCATCTCCTCGCGGCACGGCCCGCACCACGTCGCCCAGAAGTTCAGCAGGACCACGCGCCCACGGTAGTCGGCAAGGGTATGCGGCCGGCCGAAGAGATCGTTCAGGGCGAGGGGCGGCGCCGTCGGTTCCTTCCAGGGGAGGAATCGAGCGGAGTCGGCGTGCGCGTCACCCCCCAGGAGCAGAGACGCGCAGAACATCCCGCCGAGCGTCAGGACCGCCAATCGGACGGAGCGTCCCATCGAGGGTGCCGGGGCCGGCATCCGGCGCTCACGCTTTGATCTCGCGCGTGCTGATCGTGTACTTGAAGTTGTCGGCATCGAGGCTGTCGCGCCGGCCCTGTGCGGTCTCGGACTGTGGATACATGAAGAATCCGAGCTTTCCGCCCTGCGTGGCGTTCGGGAGCGCCACGTCGTGAGCGGTGTTGAACGCGACCCAGTTGCCTTCCCACCCGCCGAACAGCTTGGGCCGCACCGCCTCGACAAGCGGGTGCTCGACCTTCAACCAGTCGCTTGTCTCCTCCCGCGCCACTTTGGTGACGTCGGCCGGATCCATGGCGACCCAGCCATAGTCCTTCAGGAAGACCTCGGCGCGGCAATGCTGCGCCTTGCTGATATTGGCGCTCCCCGCCCCGAGCGCCTTGTAGCCAAATACCGATGGCGCCACGCGGATGCCGTAGATGTCGCGGGCCGGCACCCCGACGGACCTGACGAGGCCCACGAACAGCGCGTTGATGTCACCGCACTTCCCGCCGAAGTTTCGCGTCTCGAGCATCGCCTTGATGTCGCCGACGCCGCAGCCGCGCACCTTGGGCTCGCGATAGGTAGTGGCGAGGATCCAGTCGTACACCGCCCTCACCTTCTCGAGGTCGGTGGCCTTGCCCTTGGTGACTTCGAGCGCCGTCTCACGGACGATGCCGTCGGTCGGCATCAGGTCGGTGGGTTTCGTCCAGAACCTCAAGACCGCGGGATCCTCCTCGGCGGCGACCTTCTTGGACCAGTCGACCGCGCGATCCTGGGTCTGAAAGCGGCTCGTCAGCTCGACGACCGGGGCGGTCTCGCCGCTGGCGAACTCGGCGTAGAGCATGCCGGCGCCGTAGGAGCCATCGGTCGCCGCCTTCATTACCCGGGCGTTCCCCGACCACTGGTCGCCGAGTGGCTTCTGGTACTCCGACTTGACAGAGGGAATGGGCAGCCAGGCGCGGGACACGCCCGCCGGCTCCAGCACCTCGACTCGCGTCGTGATCTCGAACGTCCGCCAGGTTCCTGGACGCGGCGTGAACTCTTTCTGCTGGGCTCGCGCTATCGATGCGAGGCCCGTCGCCTGCGACGCCGTAACAACCGCGGGAAACGCGGCGACCCTCAAGAATGCGCGTCGGTTCATGGCATGCTCCTTGTCCTGGAAACCCGATCGGGCTGTTGGCGGAGTGGCCATTGTCGCCAGTCCCTCACCAGTCCCTCAGTAGACGGGAAGCAAGCGTATAGGGATTCGGATGGAACGCAAATCGGTAAGCCCTATTCCAGTGGAGCGCGTTTATGGCTGAGGCCGATAGCGAGCCGGGCGCGCCCGTCCGCTCAGCCGTTTACGCGGATCACGGGCTCGGCCAGCACCGAGCCGATCTCCCAGCAGTCCTCGCCTCGCCGGCGGAAGGCGTCGACGACGGACGGCGCGCGGTCGGGGGTAACCGAGAACAGCAGTCCGCCCGAGGTTTCTGATTCTGTGAGCAACGACGCCAGATATGCCGGCACGGACGGCGCGATCGTCAGATCGGCGCCGAACGACGAATCGACATAGCGGCGGTTACGCTTCATCCCACCGCTCCACTGCCCCGCCTCGGCGAGCTCGCGCGTACCGGGAAGGATCGGCAGGCGCGACGCGTCGATCGCGAGACCCGCGCGCGACGCCTTGACCATTTCGCCCGCGTGGCCCAGGAAGCCGAATCCGGTGATGTCGGTCGCTCCCGTGGCGCCGCTGTCGCGGGCAACCTCAGCGGCGACGCGGTTGAGCCGCAGCATGCTGGCCACCGCTCCCGCGAGCACCTCGGTGCTGGCGACGCCGTTCTTCGCCGCTGTCGTAATCACGCCGGTGCCGAGCGGCTTGGAAAGAAAGACGCGGTCACCCGGTCGAAGACCTCCCTTGAGGAGAACACGGTCCGGATGGACTCGACCTGTCACGCAGAGGCCGTACTTCGGCTCGGCGTCCACCACGGTGTGCCCACCCGCGATCACGCCCCCCGCCTCGGCGACCTTGTCGCGACCCCCGCGAAACACGTCCGAGACGATGGTCTTCGACATCTCGCGCGGAAATCCCGCGACGGCGAGCGCGAACATGACCTCGCCGCCCATTGCGTAGACGTCCGACATCGCGTTGACTGCGGCCACAGCGCCCCACGTCCAGGGGTCATCCACGACCGGGGGAAAAAAGTCGACGGTCTCGACGATCGCCAGATCGGGAGTGAGCCGATACACCGCGGCGTCGTCCGCCGCGCCGAGACCGACGAGCAGCTCCGACGGGGGCGGCGTCCCGCCGGGCTTCAGCACCGCCAGCACCTCCTGGAGATCTCCAGGAGCCATTTTGGATGCTCAGCCGGCGCAGGCGGCGTACGAAGTGAGGCGGACCTCCGTGTGGGTGTGTTCGGCCATTGCGGCTATTTGGACGCGCGCTCGGGGAGCTGGGATTCCACGAAGTCCACGAAGGCCTGGGCCAGCGGCGAGCGGCTCCGGTCGCGGTGGGTCACGAGGTAGAAGAACCTCGAAACGCGCAGGTCCTTGACCTTCACGCTGGAAAGGAGACGCGCCCGGCACTCGTCGTCGACCGCCCGCTTCGAGATGATCGCGATTCCGACGCCGGAGCGTACGGCTTGCTTGATCGCCTGGGTCGAGCCCATCTCGCCGACGACACGAAACGCCGTCAGATCGGCGTTCGCCTGGCCCAGCGCGTGTTCCAGGGCTTCGCGCGAGCCGGAGCCCTGCTCCCGGACGATCATGGGCTCACGCCGCACGTCGGCGAGCGTCACGCTCTTGCGTCCAGCCCAGGGGTGATCGGCGGGGAGGACGACGACGAGCTCGTCCGGCATCAGCTCGCGCGAGATGAGCGTGCGGGGTCCGGGACGCGCGCCGACCACAGCGACCTCGGCCCGACCGTCCTCGACCCACGTCATGACCTGGCGGCTGTCGCCGATCAATAGAGAGATCGAGATGTCCGGATACTTCGCCTTGAACTGACCGATTAGCGCGGGCAGCAGATATTCCCCTGGAATCGTCGAGCCGCCCACAACCAGCTGGCCGCTCAGCCGTCCCTGGAACTGGTCGAGCGCCTGCCGCGCTTCGCGCGAGAGCGCTAGCATGCGCCGGGCGTACCCGAGCATGAGGTCGCCCGCGCGCGTGGTCGTGGTGCCACGGCCGAGCCGGTCG
>QHSV01000132.1 GCA_003221655.1 Candidatus Rokuibacteriota bacterium | reverse complement strand
CTTCGGTGAGGCGCCGGAGGATCCAGACGCCCTTGGCGCTGACCGCATCGGTGAAGTAGTCGACGGCGACGCGCTTGACGTAGGCGACCTTCTCCTCGTCCTCGCGGAAGTGCAGCTCCTGCACCTCGTACGGCTCGCTTTCCACCAGGTAGATCGCCTTGGGATAGATCGTCGCGAACGCGCTTCCCCAATCCACTTCGGCGATGATCTGGCGCCGCTTCGTCTGCTTCTCGTCGCGCGCGGTCGTGTCGATGACGAGGAAGTTGTCGGTCGTGACCGTGCGGAGGGACGTGTGGTCCGCCGGGTAGGTCTCGGCGGCCCAGTGCCAGCGGCGCCCCGTATGGTGGAGCACGCCCTCGTCCTCCAGCGCCCCCAGAAACCGCCGGACGTCGAGGTCGCCGAACCGCTCGTCGTCACCGACCGGCAGCTCGAACGCGGCGCACTTGAGATGACTCACC
>QHSV01000131.1 GCA_003221655.1 Candidatus Rokuibacteriota bacterium | reverse complement strand
TGCCAGAGCGACGCGATGGCGCCCGGATAGCCGGCAAGCACCGCGACGTCGAGGTGGCCGATGTCCACGCCGAGCTCGAGGGCGTTGGTCGAGACGACCCCGAGTACCTCGCCCTCGCGCAGCCCCTTCTCGACGGCACGCCGGCGCGTCGGCAGATAGCCTCCGCGGTACCCGCGCACGATGCTGCTGTCGCCGGTCTTGTCGACGACGCCGCTCTTGATCGCCGTCAACAAGACTTCGGTGGCGAGCCGGCTCTGGGCGAAGACGATCGTCGCGATCCGCTCCTTGAGAAACCGCACGGCGAGCTTCGCGGCCTCGCCGAGATACGGCGCGCGGATGCCGAGCTCCCGGTTGACGACAGGCGGGTTGTAGCAGACGAAGACACGGTCGCCCGTCGGGGCTCCGCTCTCCGTGATCTCCTCGACCGGCTCGCCCGTGAGCCGCCGCGCCAGCTCACCCGGGTTCGCGATGGTGGCGGAGGCCATGATGAATTGTGGGGCCGAGCCGTAGTGCCGGCAGATGCGCCGCAGCCGCCGCAGCACGTTGGCGAGATGCGAGCCGAAGACACCCCGGTACGCGTGGAGCTCGTCGATCACGACGTACCGGAGGTTCTGGAAGAGCGTCGCCCACTTCGTGTGATGCGGCAGGATTCCGGAGTGGAGCATGTCGGGATTCGTGAGGACGAGGTTCGCGCGGGCGCGGACGGCCCGGCGCGCGTCCTGGGGCGTGTCGCCGTCGTAGGTGAACATCCGCATCTCGGGCAGCTGCCGGGCGAGCTCTTCCAGCTCGGCCAGCTGATCCTGGGCGAGCGCCTTCGTGGGGAACAGATAGAGCACTCGCGCGTCGGGCTGGTGCACCAGGGCCTGCAGCGCGGGCAGGTTGTAGCAGAGAGTCTTGCCCGACGCCGTCGGCGTGACCACGACCACGTGATGCCCCTTCTCGATCAGCTCCCAGGCTCGCGCCTGGTGCGAATAGAGCTCGGCGATCCCACGCCTGCGAAGGGCCTCGCCGATCCGCGGGTCGAGCGAAGACGGGAACGAGGTCAGGACTGGGGCACGAGCCGGGAAATGTCGGCTCGCCGTGATGCACGGACCCGTCGACGGTGAGGTCAGCAGATCGTCGAGGAGCCGGCCGAGCATCGCGGCCACTCTAGCACGTCCGTCGGGGCCGGCCGACTTCTACCTCAAGACTTTCGCGTACGCCTCCTCGGCGAAGCCCACGAGGAGCGTGCGCCCCACCCTGAGGGTCGGCGCCCGCAGGCCGCCCGTGGGGCCGAGCAGGAGCGCCAGCAGCTCGGCCCGTCCGGGGCGTGACGCCTTCACGTCGACGTGGACCACCCGCTTGCCCCGGGCGACGTAAATTTCATCGACAGCGCGGGCCACGTCCAGGGCGGCCTCTCCGACGATCGGCGATTTCCGCGTGTCGACCTGCTCGACGACCGCGATCTTCCTCTTCGCAAGGAACTCTTGCGCTTTGCCGCAAGAGCTTCAGCCCTTTCGGTGATAGCTCCAGTCGACTCGAGTCATGGCGGTTATTTGTATCATACCGACGTGCGCTCCACGTACTGGCTCCCGCCCGCCCTCTGGATGGCGGTGATCATGTGGCTCTCGTCCGATGTGGGGAGCGCCGAGCACACCGAACACTGGCTGGTGCCGATCCTCCGAATGCTGGCGCCATGGGCGGCGCCGGCCCAACTCGAAGCCCTGCACGGACTCGCCCGCAAGGGCGCGCATCTTTTGGAGTACGCGGTCTTGGGCGCGCTCTGGTTCCGCGCGCTCGTCCGGGGCCGCGGTCTGAATCCCCGGCGGGCGGCGTGGATCGCGTTCGTGATCAGCCTGGGGTGGGCGATCCTGGATGAGACCCACCAATCCCTGGTCCCGACACGGACGGCGAGCGGCACCGACGTCGCGATCGACGGGATCGGGACGCTCTTGGCGCTTGGCGTCGCGCTTCTCGGCTGGCGAGGAACGGCCGACCGAGCGACGGCAATGCTGCTCTGGGCCGGGCTGCTCGGCGGCGGCCTTCTCCTCGTCGTGAACGCGCTCGCCGGCATCGCGTCGGGCGTGCTCTGGCTGACGTCGCCCGCCGCCGCCCTCCTCCTGCTCGCGCGGCATATGCTCGCGCGCATTCGACTCGGCCGCCCTAAGACTTAAGCATCCGGTCGCGGCCGGCGAGGCGGCGCCCGTGGGAGGGGTTGCCAGGACCCGTTCCCGCAACGCAGCGGCGGGCGAGGCGCGCCGAGATGGAGCCCAGCCGCCCCGGAGCAGCGCACGCGTGCCGCGTGGTCCGGGCGACCCCTCCCACGGGCGCCGCCTCGCCGGCCGCGCTCGGACCTCGACTAGACCGTGAGGCGCGGGTCGAGCGTATCGCGCAGTCCGTCGCCGAACAGATTGATGCCCAGCACCGTGACCAGGATGGCGAGGCCCGGGAACGTCGCGAGCCACCACGCGGTCGAGATGTAGACGCGGCCGTCGGCGAGCATCCCGCCCCACGTCGGCGTCGGCGGTTGGACGCCGAGCCCCAGGAACGAGAGCGCCGACTCGATCACGATCACGCGCGCCATGTCGAGCGTCGCGACCACGAGCCACGGCGTGAAGGCGTTCGGGAGGATGTGGCGCAGCAGGACGCGACCGTCGCGGCTTCCGAGCGCGCGCGCCGCCTGCACGAACTCGCGCTCGCGCAGCGACAGCACCGCGCCGCGCACGACGCGGGCGTAGACGACCCAGCTCGAGACTCCGATCACCACGATGATCACGGGTAGGCTCGGCCCCAGCACTCCGATGACGGCGATCGCGAGCAGGATGAACGGGAACGCCAGTTGGACGTCGGCGAGCCGCATGAAGACGTCGTCGATCCGGCCGCCGAAGTAGCCGGAGAGCAATCCGACCATCATGCCGAGCACGCCCGAGATCGCGACGGCGGCGAATCCGACCATCAGCGCGGGCCGCGCGCCGAAGATCATTCGGGCCAGGATGTCCCGGCCGAGGTGGTCGGTGCCGAAGAGGTGGGCTCGACCGGCGGCATCCTGTGACCCTGGCGCCCTCAGCCGGTTCGTGATGTCCTGCTCCGTGGGGTCGTA
>QHSV01000005.1 GCA_003221655.1 Candidatus Rokuibacteriota bacterium | reverse complement strand
GTCGTCGCGCGCATCCGGGCGGCCATCTCCAACTCGTTCGGGTTCGGCGGCCACAACGACTGTCTCCTCGTGCGGGAGATCGAGCCCTGAGCCAGAGGGAGATCGGCGACCGCGGCGCGCCGGGGATCAGATGAGACGGTGGATCGCCGCGATCGTCATGTTGCTCGTGATCGTCGCCGCGCGGGCCGAGACCCAGCCGCTACTGCCCGCCGCCCTGGATCAGGCGGTCATCCGCGTTCAGAGTAGCGGCAACGAGCTGATCGTCATGCGCCAGGCGCCGGTCGCCTATTCGACGCTCGAGCAGATCGCCGCGAACATCGCCGGCGCCAGTGTCGCCAGCGTGCCGCCCGTCCGGCTCGTGCGCGCGTCGCCGCCTCAGGAGATCGACTATCTCCTCTGCGTCACCAGCGGCGGAACCCTCGTGCTCGGTGAGCGCGTCCACACGCGCGCTGCGGGCGAGCACCGGCACACGTTGCTGCGGGGTCAGATCGTCAGGAGCTACCCGTCTTTGAGCGTTCCGGAAGGCTGGCTCTGGCTCGTTCAGGTACCGCTGAGCCGCGAGATCACCGTGACGCTCCAGCTTCGCGCCCCGGTCGCGTGGCCGCTCGAGTCGGTGACGGTGACCACCGACGGTGTTCCGTGACGGCCTTCCTTCTGATGTTGGTAGCGTTCGCGCTGGCGGGATGCGGCGGCGTCGCCAAACAACCGGCCGCCCTGGAGGGGGGGCGCGCGGCGGCGTCCCAAGCTGGTCCGGACGCGGCTGACCAGCCGTCGAAGACGGCGGCCGATCAGGCGCGCTTCAACGAGCACGTCAGCCGGATCGCCGGCGAGCTCAGCGAGCTCCAGAACGCTGTCGCCAAGCTCATTGCGTCGTCGCGGCAACAGGAGGATCAGCTGACGTTCCTCCGCCGCCGGGTGGAGGAGCTGGAATCGGTGAACCGAGGCCGCCTGCCGGCCGCGCCCAGCGGCTTTGCCCCGTCGGCCCCTATCGGAGCCGCTCCGCACGCTCCGGGCGGAGCCGGTCCGCCCGCTCCGGGCGGAGTCGCTCCGCCCGCCCCGTCGCCAGGGCCGACTCCGCTCGCGTCCGCGACCACGACGCCGGCCGCCGAGCTCTACCGCGCGGGCACTGAAAACCTACAGGCGAAGAACTTCGACGCGGCGGTCCTGAGCTTCTACGACCTCATCGTGACCTACCCGAACCATCCGCTGCGCGAGGGCGCCCAGTTTCTGGTGGCGGACATCTTCTACCAGCAGAAGGACTTCCGGAGCGCGCTCGCCGAGTTCGAGGCGCTGATCGCTACCGTCCCGCGGGGCGAGAGGGTGCCGGACGCGCTCCTGAAGATCGGCCAGTGTCAGAAGAGCCTGGGAGACGGTGCACGTGCGAAGCGGACCTGGGAGCGCGTCGTCAAGGACCACCCGGCGAGTCTCGCGGCTCGCCAGGCGCGAGTCCTGCTCCGAAACTAGGGCCCTCCGACGTGGACGACGTCAGCGGGATGGATCTCCACGACCGCCGCCTGACGGATGAGCGTGACGGCGAGGACGAGCCGGGTCACCCGGTCCTTGCGAAGGAGCTTGCCGCGAACCCCCGCGAGCGGGCCACGCACGACTTCGACGTCCATGCCCTCGACCAGGAATGGATGCGGATCGTACTGCAGCGTGGTTCTCGCGAGACGCTGGATCGCTTCGATCTCGAGGTCCGGCACCGGCTCGGGGCGGCCGCTGGTGCCGACGAGGTCGGCGACGCCGACCACGTTGAGGATCCGCAGACGCTCGACGAGAGGGAAGCGGGCGAAGCAATAACCAGGAAAGAGCGGAAAGGCCACCTTCTTGCGACGGTCCTTCCACCGGCTCCACCGCTCGACGATGGGCAGGAAGGTCTCGACCTCGCGACCCACGAGCTGGTCGCGAACCGTCTTCTCATGGCGGGAGCGTGTGCGCAGCACGTACCAGAGGGGGACACACCTCGGGTCGCAGACCTCGAGACCCTCTGACGCTGGCGCGGACATCATGGCCAGTAATCGGCGGCATTATAAGACAGTTTCGTCTCACCCGAAAAAACCGGGGGGCACCATGACGCGG
This sequence comes from Candidatus Rokuibacteriota bacterium, assembly GCA_003221655.1. Taxonomy (GTDB): domain Bacteria; phylum Methylomirabilota; class Methylomirabilia; order Rokubacteriales; family CSP1-6; genus AR31. The sequence goes on along the minus strand of QHSV01000005.1, from coordinate 11,253 downwards.
ACATCGTTCGAGACCGGCAGGCTGTTGCAGTGGCTCGGAGAAGTCCTGAGATCGGCCGATGGCGTCGATGTCGACGTGGTCGTCGTCGGCGAGCCGGACTCACGGTCCTCCGTGCAGATCACCCTGCACGGCGTCCCCGGTCCGCTCGGCGGCCTCGAGGTTCGCCCCGGCGAGACCGACTGAGCCGCCCCGGCGCTCCCGCGACTCAGCTCTCCCGCGTCTCCCTCAGCACGGCGAGCATTGCATCGTGGATCCGGCCGTTGCTCGCCACCACCGCGGGCGCCTCCAGGTCGAGCGCCCCACCGACCAGATTCGTGACGCACCCGCCCGCCTCCTCGACGAAGAGGCTTCCGGCGGCGATATCCCACGGCCCCAAGCGGAGCGCCCAGAAGCCGTCGAGCCGACCGGACGCGAGCCATGCGAGATCGAGGACGGCGGAGCCCAGCCGGCGCACGCCCCGGCAGCGGACGGCGAAGGCCGCGTACTCTCTCAGGTTCGTGTGGCGCGTCTCGCGAATGTTGTACGGAAAGCCTGTCGTGAGCAGGCTCTCGTCCAGCGTGGCCGTCGACGAAACCGCGAGTCGCCGGTCGTTCACGGTCGCGCCCTGCCCCCGCTCGGCGACGTAGAGCTGGTCGAGGTTCGGGTCGTACGCGACGCCGAGCTCGATGCGTCGGTCGCCGCGTTCCTCGGCCAGGATCGTGTCGTCGGGGAAGGCCTGACCGAGTCGACTGACGATCAGCTCTTCGGCGCGCCCGTCCATCTCGGTCACGAGGTTGGTCGATGGGCCCTTGAACGCGATGCGACGAGCCCCTCGGAGCTCGGCCTGGAGGAGATGGCCGGCGGCGCGCGCCGCGTCGATCGCCACTTGCCGTTCCAGTGACCGAGCCATCAGAGCTTGCGGAGCCTCGGCACGAGCAGGGTGGCGGCGACGCCGACGGTCATCAGCGTGAGCCCATTCACCCCGAGCGCGGCGCTGACGCCGAACAGTGACGCGAGCGCGCCGATCTGGAACTGGCCGAGGGGCGCCATCCCGATGGCTACGACCCACGCGCCGCCGGCGCGGCCTCGGAGCCCGCTCGGCACGGCGAGCTGGATCAGGGTCTGGGCGAGGACGTCGGTCACCGCGCCGAGCGCGTTGGTGCCGACGAGGATCAGCAGCACCACGGCGAAACTGCCGGCGAGACCGAGCGCCGCGATCGACGCCCCGAAAGCGATGAGCACGGTGAGGAAGAGGGGACCGTACGCGCGGGCCGCGCCGAGCCCCGACGTGAGGGCGATCCCCGCGAGCCCGCCGACCTGGCGCGCCGCCGTCATCACCCCGAGGCCGACGGGCCCTACACGCAGCACGTCGCGCGCCAGGCTCGGCAAGAGGGCCTGGTGGGAGAATCCCAGAACCTCGGCGACCGCCGTCAAGCTCATGAGGTGCAGAAGCACGCGGTCGCGGCGAATCATCGTCAGGAAGTCAAAGACGTCGGCGCCGACCGAGCCCGCGTCCGCGGCGCTGGGGCGGCCGTTCGATTGTGCCGGGAGCATGGCGACGGCGCTGGCGAGGTAGCCGGCCGCCACGGCCAGGTAGGCGACAGCGGATCCGTGTCGGGCGATCAGGAAGCCGATCAGCAGCGAGCCGAAGAGGCCGCCGACGCGTGAGGTGAGGGCCACCAGGGCGAGGGCGTGGACCAGACCATCGGCGCCCGCGATGTCGTGGGCGTAACTCTGGCGTGCGGTCTGGTGGAGGGCCCGGGCGCAGCCTGTGACGAACGTCAAGACGAGCGCCGGCCAAACGCCGGCGAATCGAAACGCGACGAGGACACCGAGGGTGGCGGCGGTGACGGCCATCGCAACGCCCGAGAGCTGCAAGAGCCTCACGCGATCACCGCGATCGGCGACGACGCCGGCCGGAATGCCGACGAGAAGGAGCGGAAGATTGCGGAGGCCCAGCGCCACGCCGACCATCAACGCCGAATCGGTGAGCTCCAGGATGTACCAGCCCAGGACGACCTGTTCGCCGACCATGCTGAGCGTGTGGAAGAAGACGCCGACGCTCAGGTAGCGAAAGTCGTGATGCGCCCACAGATGGAGTAGAGGGATCGAGCTCAGGCGCACTCCGCGTATCCTAACCCACCCGCCGGCGGGCGACCCTATCAGGAGGCCTCGGAACGGGCGGGCCTTAGCTACAAGCTAGGCGAGGGGCTGAGCCTCGGGATCTTCTTCCACCTGGCGGAGACGCGCGAGCGGGCGGTCCGCGAGATCACGCCCTGGTACGTGCACGTGAGCAACAGCATGAGCACGCCCGCAAGCGTGATGCTCGAGCAGCTCGCCTGGTTCGCGAAAGAGGTCAAGCCACCGTCACCCGCTGAAGGCCGCGAAGCACTTGCTCGAGTTGAAGAGGTATGTCTGGACGAACTTCGCCGCGTCCGGCCGCCGGTCGAGCTCCGCCATCGCGCCCGCCAGGCACATCCAGTTCAGCATCTCCTGCTGGCCGCTCTCCTCGAGAGCCGGCAGCGAGGTTCCCCGCCACGCCTCGAAGTCCCCGACCCGTAGCTTGTCGTAGAGCGCGCGATCGGCGTCGACGTCCGGGTAGAGCAGGTGGTGCTTCGGGGTCAGGAACGCGTGCGACCAGCTCGACGAGGCGATCAGGGCCACCCGCCACGGACTCTCGGCCATCACGCGCGCGGCGGCGCGGCCGAGGTCGAAGCAGCGCCACGGCGCCGGCGACGGTGGATCGAGCTGAGCCTCCGTCGGCAGATCGGCGAAGCTCGAGGCGCCGCCGTGCTGCGAGATGACCTTTCGACCGTAGCAGTTGATCGAGAACGGTACGACCGGGTAGGGGAAGCCCTGCCGATCGTAGTCCAGGTACAGCAGCGTGTTCATGAAGGCGTGACCCAGCGGGTGATGCAACGGCCGGTACGCGTACGACACGTCGAAGCCTCGGTCGAGCAGACCCGTGACGAGCGACTTGGCGGCGGCGCGATGCCCCTTGTACACAAAGGTCGCGTCGCTCGCCTCGTCCCACGCGTTCCCCGATTTCTTCCACCGCGCTTCCGCCCACGGCCGATGCTCGATCGACTCGTACGCCAGCACGCAGAAGGGCGGGATGACGTCTTCCTTGAAGTTCTCGTACTGGTCGTCGCCCCAGATCAGCACGAGGTCCGGGGCGAAATCGTCGAGCCGCCGCCGTGTCTCCCGGAAGCCCTCGATCAAGGCCGCCCGGTGGCGCCGGGCCGCGCCGAGCCCTTCGTCGGCGCCGTACTCCTCGCGCATCGCCGCCGGCCATCCGTCGGGTTGACGGTACCGCTCGGGAAGGTCGGGGTCCTGCAGGACACGCTTGAGGATGCGCGCCATGTCTTCGTCCCGTCCACAGAGAGGGGGATAGTGCGTCACGCCGAGGCCCAGGATCGCACCCATGGCTCGTCCTCCTTGCCGGGATGGTATACCATCCCGGCAGAAAAGGAGAGCCCGTCATGACAGCTCCTGCTCTTCCTCCCCTGATTTCCAGCGACGGCCATCTCGAAGTCCGCCCCGAGCGCTGGTCGCCGCGGATGCCGGCCAAATACCGCGACCGAGCGCCGCGGACGATCAAGCTTCCGGACGGCGGCGACGCCCTCGTCGTCGAGGGCCAGCCGCCGTATCCGGCCCCGTTCCTCGATCTCAGGGCTGGCCGGACCAACGAGACCTGGGAGCCCTTCGGTGTCACGGTCGACGACACGGCGGGCGTCGGACCGCCGGAGCAGCGCTTGCGGGAGCAGGACATGGACGCGCTACACGCCGAGGTGCTCTTTCCCAACATGCAGGTGGGGCCGCGGCTCTGGCGCGCGATCACCGACGACGACGTCTACCGCGCGACGGTGCGCGCCTACAACGACTGGCTCGGCGAGGAGTACTGCGCCGTGTCGCGCGATCGCCTGATCGGTCTCGGGGTCATCCCGTGGACCAACGTCAACGACGCCATCGCCGAGCTCGAGCACTGCGTGAAGCTGGGACTCAAGGGTGTCGCCCTGGGGGTGTTCCCCAGCGGCAAGGGCTATCCGACGCCCGAGGACGACCGCTTCTGGGCAGCCGCCGTCGACATGAACATGCCGCTGACCGTGCACGTCGGCTTCGACCGCCTCGGGCCGCGCGCGTCTCAACCCACCTTCGAGTACCCGGGCGTCGATCCCGCGATTCTCGCCAGGCTCGGGCCGAGAAAGCTCGTGGAGTGGGTGGCCCTGCCGTTTCTGGGGACGGCGCCGTCCATGAGCTTCGCCCAGCTCATTCTGTCCGGCCTCTTCGATCGGCTCCCGGACCTCAAGATCTTCTTCGCCGAGACGCGCCTGGGCTGGGTGCCGTTCTGGATGGAAGAGGCCGACTACTGGTACGAGCGGCACCGCCACTGGGCCGCGCGGCTGCTGAACTTCAAGCCGCTCAAGCAGCGGCCCAGCGACTACGTCCGCCAGCACATCTTCTTCAGCGTGCAGCACGTGGAGCGCGTGGCGATCGAGCTGCGCCACCACATGGGCGTCGAGCGCATCATGTTCGCGACCGACTTCCCGCACATCGAGTGCGACTGGCCGAACACGCGGCCGTTCGCCGAGCGCCTGTTCGCGGACGTGCCGGCCGACGAGGCCTTCAAGATCGCGGCGCACAACATGCTGGCGTACTTCCGCCTCGAGGGCACGCCGATGGGCCGGAAGGTCATGGCCGGAGCGTGAGCCGCACGCGCGAGGAGACGCGGCACGCTGCTCGGCTAGGCTACAGCCCCTGCCAGTAGCGACGCCCCTGGAGGCGGATGATCCTCCCGAACCCCGGTGCCTCGAAATGTCCGGCCGCCACGAGGATCTTCTCGCGCTCGAGGCGGTCCAGCAGGGCCTTTCGAGTCTGACGCGTCAGGTCCGGGTCCATGTCGGCGCGCGAGACCCAGTCCGGCTCGAGCACCTGCACCGGACTATGCGCCGCATCGCCCAGGACGAGCGCCTGCTCTCCCTTCGAGGTGATCAGGATGCTCATGTGCCCGGGCGTGTGACCGGGTGTCGCCACGGCCGTCAGCTCCCGCGTCAGGCTCTGCTCACCCTGCATGAACTCGATCAAGCCGAGGTCGGCCAGGGGCCAGACGCACTGCGGCGCATTGACGAAGCGCGTCGGCTGGAGCGCGGGGTCATGGGACGATTCCCAGTCCTTCTTGGGCATCCAGTAGCGAGCGCGGGGGAATGTCGGCACGTACTTCGCGCCCTCGGTCGTGAGGTTCCAGCCCACGTGGTCGCGGTGCAGATGCGTCATGACCACCATGTCCACGTCTTCCGGCCGCACGCCCTTGGCCTTGAAGTCGTGCATCAGCTGGCCCCACGGGGCGTCGGGCGTGTCCGCGGGCTTCGGACCGAGACCCGTGTCGATGAGGATCGTCCGCCCACCGCCGCGGATCAGGTACGATCCCAGATTGAAGCGGACCTTGTGCTCGTGCAAGTGCGACTCGTACGCGGTCCAGTTGTGTTCCGGGATGGTCGGGAAGAAGTTGCACAGGTCGAACTCGAGCATCCCATCCGACAGCATCGTGACTTCCACATCGCCGACGCGGATCACATTGCTCGCCATGCGGGCCTCCGGGGCTCAGTGGTGGTTGACGTCCCTCAGCGCGCAGACTGTACAGGAGAGAACGCGTCGGCGCCAGCCCTCGGCGAGCGCTGGCAGTGCGAGCCGCGGGGCGTGCGGTCAGTCACCGGCGGAAAGGACGACGATCTCTACGCGCCCCACGCCCTCGCCGACCATGCCGAGCGCCTTCGCCGCGCCGAGGCTCAGATCGAGAATGCGCCCGGGCACGTGCGGGCCGCGGTCGTTCACGCGAACCACCACGCTCCGGCCGTTCTCGACGTTCGTCACCCGCAAGCGGGTGCCGAAGGGGAACGTGCGGTGCGCGGCCGTCAGCCGATTCATGTCGTATGCCTCGCCCGACGCGGTCGGGCGCCCCTGGTGTCGCTGCCCGTACCACGACGCGAGCCCCACGATCCGCTTCGTGGGCTCCGGCGAAGCCGCGGCGGGGCTGGCGGGCTGCCGCGTCTCGGCGCAACCCAAGACCACCAGCGTGAGAACGACGAGACCGGCCAGAACGTGTCGGGGGCCCGTCACCGATCAGCCCGCGTTCGTCCGCTCGGCTCCGCGATGACCGCGCTCCCCGATCACCTGGATGTTGATCTCGCGCCGGCGGGGCCCGTCGAGCTCGGCGAAAATGACGGACTGGAACTGGCCCAGCGTGAGATCGTCGTTGTTCACACCGACCACGAGCGTCCGTCCGAGGAGCGCCGCCCGCAGATGCGCCCGCGCGTTTCCACGCTCGCAATCCGAGAAGCGTGGATCGTCGTGTCGATAGCCGTTCCGGTCGGGGACCAGCCGCTCGCTCAGCGCCCGGAGATCTTCGACGAGGGCGCTCTGGAACTCGTTGATGAAGAGCGCGCAGGTCGTGTGGAGGGTGTTGATCACCGCCATGCCGGTAGAGATCCCGAACGGCTGGATCGCGACCTTCACGAGCGGGGTCACATCCGAGATCTCGGTACGCGCGGTACTGGCCAGAGTCAACGACGTGTTGAAGACGTTCACGGTCGTCCTTTCCCCGCGTGACACTGCTGCGAGTCCGGGTAGGTGCAGCATGGGTCGTGCCACAAGGGATCGGCGTGTAAGTGCTTGATTTGCGGTTCGTCGCGAGGCGGCGCCGTTCCGGCTGTGCGGAATCGGACGGACAAATTGACGGGGGCGGCAAAGCTTACACGATCACCTTCTCCTCGACCGTGATCACCGGCGTGCCTCCCTGGTCGGCGGCGCGCAGGCGGCGGTCACGGCCGAACATCCGTCCCGCTCAGATGTTACCCGCTGCCGCGGTCGACCCAGTCGAAGGACAGGACCTGGACTCGGTACGAGGCGGCCGGCTCGACCGGCGTGCTGAAGTAGGCCCGACTACCTGCCGGCACACCCCCGGGCACCCATGTGCTCGAGCTCCCGATGACTTGCCCGGCCGCGTCCAGACGCTCGATCGAGAGCCGCATGCGGTCGGCCGGGAGGCCGCCGTTCATATTGTAGATGTACCCGCTGATCACCGGCCGCGGGGAAGCCGCCGTGACCTGGAACTCGATCCGAAAGTACCGATCGAGCGTCTCCTGTGCATAATTCGCCGCCGCGGCGCTCCCGGCGGCGATCAGGACGACGACTACCAGCACGAGAGCCACACGGATTCCGCGCATCGACGCCTCCTTCGCACAACTCGGAACCGTCGGCGCCGGTCGGCGCACCGTGGTTCCGCGGACACGTATATGATGGACGGTGAGGCTCCGGCGATTCGCGGCCTGGGGAATCATCACGGGTTCTCCACCATCCGGGCAGTGTACCCCTTCCGCTCCATGCAGCGGTTGAAGGCCGCTCGGTCCACGCGCTCCGAGCCCGGAAGCGCCAGCGCGCGGGGATCGGCGGCTTCCTTCCGACAGATCGTCATGTCGTGGTCGAGCTTCGCCGGTACCACGCCCGGTTTCTCGTAGATCCATTCCCGTGTCGCACATCCGGCGAACACGCTCGCCGCGCAGAGGAGCGCCGCCGCCCGTCGTGTCACTGGAGCACCCGGTCGGCTTGCTGGAGCAGCGACGAGGGAATCGGCAGGGCGAGCGCGCGAGCGGTTCGGAGATTGATCACGAGCTCGAAGCGCGACGCGCGGGTCACCGGAAGCTCCGAAGGCCGGGCGCCTCTCAGGATTCGATCGACGAGCCCGGCGGCTTGACGGAAGACGTCGGTCCAGACCGCGCCGTACGACAGAAGGCCTCCGGCGTCGACGAAATCGCGGAGCGGGAAGACCGTCGGCAGCCTATTCCGGCTCGCGAACGCCGCGATCGGTTCCCGGCGCGCGAGCGTGAGCTCGTCGGCAAGCACGATGAGGCCCTGCGGTCGCTGGGCCTGGACCTTGGCGACGACTTCCCGAAAGTCGCTGTCGCCTCGGACCTCGACCGACGTCAGCGCCACGTTGCGGGCCCGAGCGGCCGCTTGCGTCGCGCTCAGGTCCACGGCCGCGCTCGCACTGGTGGGATTCCACAGCGCCGTCGCCCGTACGACGCCGGGCACGACCTGCCTCAGGAGCTCGAGGCGGCGCGCGCTCAGCTCGGCGACAAAGGTCGTGAGTCCCGTCAGATTCGCGCCGGGGCCTGCGGGCGTGCCGGTGAGCCCGGCAGCGACCGGGTCGTCCAGCGACACCATGACGATGGGGATCGTCTTCGTCGCGCGCCGGGCGGCCTCGATCGCCGCCACGCCGACGGCCACGATGACGGTGACGTTCAGGCGTACGAGTTCGTCGGCATGCGGCGCGTAGAGTTCGGGCTTGCCCTGCGCGTAGCGGTACCAGATCTTGACTGATTCGCCCTCGAGCCAGGCGCGCTCGCGGAGCCCCGCGCGGAGTACCGGGATCGAGTCCGGCGTCGGCTCGTTGGCGAGGTAACCGATCGAGGGGATGTCGGGCGGCGCCGCCGGCGCCCCCGCGGCCCCGATGGTCAGCACGCTGACCAGGAGAGCGCGGCCGCCGGTCGCGATCCGACGCGCGACGATAAACGCACGACGCGAATCGCCCGGCATGGAGGGAGCCTACCAAAGCGGTGGGGAAATTGGTATGATCCGCACCATGGCGCAAGGGCTGCGCGAACTGGTCGGCCGGGTCATGATCGATCCGGAATTCCTCGCCGAGCTGCAGCGTGCGCCCGAGCCGCTCCTGACCCAGTACGAGTTGAGCGACGCCGAGCGCGCGACCGTCCGGCAGGCACTCGCCCGGCTGACCAAGACACCCGCGAGTGAGCGGCGGCACGAGTTCCGCAGCACCCTCATCAGCCGCGTGGCCACCTAGGCCCCGGCCCGCGCGCGCGTGCCGGCGTCCGCCGCTACACTCGCGTTCCTGCGCGACGTGCGCGTGTTCGAAGCCTTCTCCGACCCCGACCTTGCCTCCGTGGTCGACCGGTTGCGTGAGCGGCAGCTCCGCAGGCGGCAGATTCTCTTTCGCGAGGGCGATCGTGGCGAAGAGATGTTCATCGTGCGGCAGGGCACGATGCTCATCTCCAAGGCGGTCACCGGGAAAGTCGAGCAGGTTCTGGTCCGGGTGGAGCCGGCCGACTTCTTCGGCGAGATGAGCTTGTTCGACGGCTCGCCCCGCTCAGCCACCGCTCAGGCCGAGACGGACGTCGAGCTGCTCGTCCTCGGGCGGGATAGCCTGCAGGCGATGACCGAGACCACCCCGCGCGCCGCCGCCACGTTCTTCTACGCGATGGTCCAGGTCTTCATGGAGCGACTTCGGCGGTCCACCCAGCAGGTGGCCGAGGCGACCCGTTGGGGCCTCGAAGCCACCGGCCTCGACGTCGAGGCCCGGTGATGGAGCGGCCGACCCCGGCGAAGTTCGAGCTGCTCGTCCGTCGCGACGGCGACGAGGATTTCGAGCTCCGTCAAGTCGCGAGCGCGGTCGGCTACCTCAACTCGCGACCTCGCCGCGTGGACCCGAAGTCGTTCGAGATCTCCGAGCTGCGCTCGTCTGTCGCCGGCGCGCCCGGGTTCATCCTCAAGAACACGATGACGGACCGATTCCTCCTGCTCTCCGAGCCCGAACGGTTCCTCTGGGAGCAGATGAACGGCGCCACGTCGCTGCAGGAGATCGCGACGGCGTACGTCCTGAAATACGGCGAGTTCGACTTCGACATCATCCCGAGCCTCCTCCGCAAGCTCCAGCGGGGGCAGCTCTTGACATTCGAGCCTCGGTCGCGGCTGCGTCAGGCGCTGGCGCGCAATCGAGGTCGTCTCGTCGTGAAGGCGATCGAGATGGTGCTGACCGGTCTCGAGCGCGTCCGGATCGCGAGTACCAACGTCCACCCGTTCTTCCAGCGCCTCTACCGGTACGGCGGGTTCGCCCTCTTCACGCCCGCGGCCATCGTCGCGTGCGTCGGCCTCACCCTCGTCAGCGCCGGCGCCGCCGTCGCCCTCTCGCGCGACATGCACGACGTGCTCGAAGGCTTCGGCGGCCGGGCCCTGCTCGGCCTCGTCTCGGTCAAGCTGCTCTTCTTCGGGAGCGTGGCGCTCCACCAGTTCGTCCACGGCCTCGCGTGCGTCCACTATCGACGGCGCGTGCGCGAGTTCGGTTTCACCTTCCTGCACGGCTTCGTGCCGACGTTCTACGTGGACGTCACCGACATCTTCATGGCCAGTCGGCGCGCCCGGGTCGTCACCGCCGTCACCGGCGCGCTCGTGCACCTGGTGCTGGGCGCCGTCGGGTTCATCGCCGCCGCCTACGCCCCGGTGGGCAGCTTCACGCAGGCGTTCGCGGCCGCGTCCGGGATCATCCAGTGGCAGGCGCTGGTGATCGCGCTTTACCCATTCTGCTTCATCGAGATGGACGGCTACCACGTGCTCGTCGACGTGCTCGGGGTCCCGACGCTCAAACACGACGCGCTCGCGTACGTGAAGGGGCTCTTCACGGGCGTCGGTCGGATGCGGCTGGGCCGCGAGGAGGGACTCTGGCTCGGCTACGTGGTGCTCTCGACGCTATCGGTCGCCGCGTTCATCGCGTTCAACGTCTGGATCATCGCCAGCGCGACGAGCTGACGCTCAACCCGCGACCTCGGCCAGCAGGGCGTCCACCGCGAGGGCGATGTCTCGCGCGCGCGCGGCGCCGCCGGGCGGCGTGAGCCTCCCCGAGCCTTCGAGCGCAGCCGGCTGCGCGGCCGGCGGGAGTCCGAGGATCGCGGCCTGCGCCCGCCCCCGCAGCTCGTCGCCGACCAGCGCCGCCATCTCCGCGATCGCGGCGAGCCCGAGCGCGGCGCGGTCGGCCCGGGCCGGCACCGTCGCCAGCCGCCCGGCCAGCGCTTCCCGCATCCGCTCGGAGATTCTCACGCGGCCCCGTCCGATCTGGACGAGGTCTCGCGCGACGGGCCCCCACTCGAGCGAGAATGCGCCGGCAACGGACTCGACGAACGGCGCCAGCGGTTCCGCGCAACCCGCCGCGACCGCGGCGACAACACCCGACCAGATGCCCGGCGGGAGGAGCCGGGTCGGCGCCGTCGAGGGCTCGTTCGTGAGGATCGTCGCAAGGTCGCCGTTGGGATGGAGCAGGAGATGGTCCTCAAGGCGCAGCGCGAGCGCCCAGAGCGCGCAGCGCACACCGTCGGGTGCGTCGACGATCCGACGCGGACAGTGGCGCGTGACGCCCTGCCAGTCCGGGCGATAGTAGGCGACGCCCCGCCAGACGACTTTCTCGATCCGCTCCCGGAGTTGCACGTAGAG
>QHSV01000130.1 GCA_003221655.1 Candidatus Rokuibacteriota bacterium | reverse complement strand
CGACGCTCGACAAGCGGTCGCTGCGCGCGCTCCGGAAGGAGATGCAGATCATCTTCCAGGACCCGTACGCGTCGCTCAACCCACGAATGACGGTCGGCTCGATCATCGGTGAAGCGCTCGTGATCCACAAGCTCGCGCCGACGCGGAAGCAGCGCGAGGAGCGCGTGGTGCAGTTGCTCGAGACGGTCGGTCTGCTGCCCGATCACCTCAGACGTTATCCGCACGAGTTCTCCGGCGGCCAGCGGCAGCGCATCGGGATCGCGCGGGCGCTGGCGGTGAGCCCGAAGCTCATCGTCGCCGACGAGCCGGTCTCCGCCCTCGATGTCTCGATCCAGGCGCAGATCGTGAACCTGCTCGAGGATCTGCAGGCGAAGTTCGGGCTCACCTACCTGTTCATCGCCCACGATCTCTCGGTCGTCGAGCACATCTCCACGCGGGTGGCGGTGATGTACCTCGGCAAGATCGTCGAGATCGCGCCGGCGAAAGAGCTCTACACCAACCCGCGGCACCCGTACACCGAGGCGCTCCTGTCCGCCGTGCCGATACCCGACCCGACGATGAAGCGCAAGCGGATCTTGCTCGAGGGCGACGTGCCGAGCCCGATCAACCCGCCCTCTGGCTGCCGCTTCCACACGCGCTGCGCGCTCCGGGTGCCGTCGTGCTCGACGAACGAGCAGACGCTCAAGGAAATTTCGCCGGGGCACTGGGTCGCCTGCCAGGTCCGTACCGGCGTCGCGATCCGCTAGGCGCCGGAGAGGGGCTGGGGGTGTGGCGGGCCCCTGTGAGCCCCGCTAGCCAACCGGTGCGTGAGGTCGAGGCCGGGCCGAGCTCCGCGTGAATCCCCGACGCCGGCCACTGCTATTTCCTGGAGGGCGCCGACGCGTTCAACGAGCTCTGCCTCGACTTCCTGGCGCGATCCTCGTCCCGCAAAGATTAGGAGCTAGCCGGGAAATCGCGGAGCGTAAATCGAGGGTGTTCGAGCGCCGGCGTTGCCGGCGCCACGTTCCTGGAGACATCCGGCGCGCGTGATCGGCGGGGGCAATCGGGGGAGCGGCGCTTGCCCCCCCCGATGTTCAACTAATCCCAGAGGTACGCGCGAGGATTGACGGCCTGACCCTTGACCAGGATCTCGAAGTGGAGGTGCGCGCCGGTCGAGCGCCCCGTGTTGCCGGACCACCCGACGACGGCGCCACGCTCGATCCGGTCGCCCGGCTTGACGTTCGTCCGCGAGAGATGACCGTAGACGCTCTTGATGTCTTGACCGTGGTCGAGGATGACCGTGATGCCGTACTCCTGGTACGTCCCCGCCACGGTGACAGTCCCACCCGCAGGCGCGCGCACGGGGGTGCCGTGCTGGGAGCGAATGTCGAGACCGCTGTGGAACTCCGTCCCTTGCGCCCACGGTGACTGCCGCATGCCGAATTCGGAATTGACGGCGCCGCGTACGGGCCAGCGCGACGGCAGGGCTGCCAGCGCCTTGCCGGCCCGCGCCACGAGCCGGTCGAGCGCCTTGAGGCTCTCGCCCTGCTCCGCCACGCTCTCCGCGAGGCGCTCGAGCTCGTCCCGCGGAGAGAGCCGGCCGGTCACGCGGTCCGCACGAAGTGCGCCACCGCCGATCGCGCGGTCGCGACCTCCGGGCTGGAGCTCCGGGCCGAACGGCTCCCAGATCCGCGCGTGGAGGTCGCGCCAGCCCGTCATCTCCTGGCGCAGCTCGACGACGCGACGATTGAAGGAGTCGATCGTCGTTTGCTGCTCGGCGAGCTGCTGCTTGAAGGTCCGAGCCTCGACCGTGAGCTGCCGCATCTGCACCCAGTCCCCGAGGAGCGCGCCGAATGTCGTGACCGCCACCGCGACTCCGGCGAACGCGGCGAGAGCCGCCGGCCGGGGGAAGTTGAAGCGGACCACGCGGGTGCCGTCGCCCCGCACGATGAGCAGGCTGAACTGCTTGCGGCCGGTCCAGCGACCTCGGCCCCTTGGGCGTGCCGTCGAAGGCTGGGCGTGGTCCGTTACCGGCCCAGGTACCGGCCCGGACAAACTGTCAGAAGACGATTCCTGGTGACCCACGAGGCGTAGGAGGTGGCAAGGGACATGCCGGAAGGTCTGCCCTGAACAATCAAGGACTTGGAGGCGGTGCCCTGCCATTACGGCAATATCGCAGGCACTCCGCGTCATTTTGGGTGTCGAGGCCGACCTCTAACCCCGCGTGAGATCGTCGTTTCTTGACACTTCGCGTAACCAGCGAGTATCATCGCAAGGCTGGCTCGAAGAGGAGTTCCTCATGGACGAGTTCTATCGAATCAAGCGCCTTCCCCCGTACGTCTTCGCGATCGTCAATGACCTCAAGAGCAAAGCGCGCGCGCGCGGCGAGGACGTCATCGACCTCGGCATGGGCAATCCGGATATGCCGACGCCCAAGCACATCGTCGACAAGCTCGTCGAGGCCGCGAAGAATCCAAAGAACCACCGGTACTCCGCTTCGCGCGGCATCACCAGGCTCCGCGTCGCGATGGCCAAGTGGTATCGCGATCGTTACGCGGTGGATCTCAATCCGGATTCCGAAGTCATCGCCACCATCGGCGCCAAGGAAGGCCTGGCACATCTGGCGCTGGCCGTCCTCCAGCCCGGCGACGGTGCGCTCGTGCCGAACCCGACGTATCCGATCCACTCCTACTCGGTCGTCATCGCCGACGCCGATCTCCGCTCGGTGCCGCTCACGCCCGACGGCGATTTCTTCGCGCGGCTCGAGGAAACCGCCAAGCTGGCGTGGCCGAAAGCCAAGCTCCTGATTCTCTCGTTGCCGCACAACCCGACGACCATGTGTGTGGACCGCGACTTCTTCGTGAAGCTCGTGGACTTCGCGCGCGAACACCGGCTGATGGTCGTCCACGACTTCGCATACGCCGACTTCACGTTCGACGGCTACACGCCCCCGTCGTTCCTCGAGGTCCCGGGGGCCAGGGACGTCGGCGTGGAGATCTTCTCGACCTCGAAGTCGTACAACATGGCCGGCTGGCGGCTGGGCTTCGTGTGCGGCAACGCGCGGATGATCAACGCGCTGGCCCGTATCAAGTCCTACCTCGACTACGGCGCCTTCCAGCCGATCCAGATCGCCGGCATCGTGGCGCTGGAGGCCGATCAGAAGTGCGTGGCCGAGATCGTCGAGGTTCATCGCAAGCGCCGCGACGTGCTGGTGGATGGGCTCAACAAGCTCGGCTGGAGCGTGTCGAAGCCGAAGGGCACGATGTTCGTGTGGGCGCCGATCCCCGAAGCCTTCCGTAGTTTGGGCTCGCTCGAGTTCTCCAAGCTGCTCATCCAGGAGGCGAAGGTGGCCGTGTCGCCGGGTATCGGCTTCGGCGAGTACGGCGAAGGCTATGTCCGCTTCGCGCTCGTCGAGAACGAGCAACGAATCCGTCAGGCGCTGCGCGGGCTCAAGCACCTG
>QHSV01000004.1 GCA_003221655.1 Candidatus Rokuibacteriota bacterium | reverse complement strand
GTATCTTTGAAGTGCCGGTAGTAGCCGGTGTCCCCGGCGAAGTAAAAGCGCTTGGAGCCGAGCACCGCCCAGGACGCCCAGAGGCGGCGTCCCTGATCGGCAATCGTCCGGCCGGAGCCATGCTGGGCCGGCGTGCACACAACCTTCAGGCCCGCGACGATCACCGACTCGCCCCAGTTCAGCTCGACGGCGTTCGTGATCCCACGATCCGCGAGCCAGGCCTTGATGCCCAGGGGCACGACGAACCGTGGATTGAACGTCCGCGCGAGACGCCGGACAGTCGGCTCGTCGAGATGATCGTAGTGGTCATGCGAGATCAGCACGAAATCGATCCGTGGCAGCGCGTCAAAGGGAAGACCGGGTGGTGTGTACCGCCGCACGCCGACCAGGCCACCGAACGGTCCGGTGCGGTCGGCCCAGGTGGGATCGGTCAGGAAGTTGACGCCGTCGAGCTGGACCAGGACGGTGGAGTGGCCGATCCACGTCACGGTCGCGCGGCTGGAGTCGGCGAGCTGCAGTGTCGGGTCGTATGGGGCCAGCGGGAGAGGCGCGACCCGGTGCTCTCGCACGAGCCAGGTTCCGCCCAGGATCACCGAGTGAACGCGCGTCCACAGGGACGCCCGGTGGTACGCGGGATCGAGATTGCGGAAGGCGCTCCCGACGCGCTGCGCCGGTTGTAGACCCGGAACGACGGTCGGGGCGGGAAGGGTCGATGCCGGAACGGATGTGAGCGATGCTTCGCCAGCGCTGGCAACCAGGGCCAGGACGAGCAGGAGAACCGCGCGCTGTCCCGTGCGAACGATCACTACATTCTCAGTCTACCATTCGGCGTCAACCGGCAGCGTGCTCGCGGCCCCCGGTGGGGGAGGGGGCGCCGCGACCACGCGGCACGCGTGCGCCGGCCCGCTGCGATAGTCCTTAGATCCGGTCGACAGATCCGGTCGACGTTACATTTGCTCGCGAAGAGGGACGGCGAGCAGCTCGAGGAACCGGCTCGCCAGGCTGCGGCGACGCCACTGCTCGTACGTCACCTGTCGGGAGTTGGCGAGGTCCTGCTCGAAGACCGCTTCGAGCCGCCCGGCGATGTCGGTGTCGTACAGCACGACGTTGAGCTCCTCGTTGAGGGCGAACGAACGCTGGTCCAGGTTGGTGCTCCCCACCGTCGACCAGATGCCGTCGATGACCATCGTCTTCGCGTGAAGGAGCGCCGGCCGGTATTCGTAGATCTGGATGCCCTCCTTGAGCAAGTGGCCGAACTCCGACCGGCTTGCCTGCCGAACCAGGTTGTGGTCGATGGCGCCGGGGACGAGGATGACGACCCGCACACCCCGCTGCGCGGCTCCGATCAACGTGTTGACCATTTTCTCGTCTGGTACGAAGTAGGGATTCGTGATGTGGATGGAGTGCTTGGCGGCGGCCATCGCGAGCAGGAACATCGTGTACATCGCGTTGCTGCCGCCGGCAGGCGAGCTGCGCACGACCTGCGCGTCGACCGAGCCCCGGGACTCGAGGCGTCGCCGGGGGAAGTATTCGGGGCCGCCGAGCGCCACACCCGTCGTCTCCAGCCAGTTCTCCGCGAATGCGCCTTGCAGCTGCTCAACGACCGGCCCCTCGATGAGGATATCGGTGTCGCGCCAGCGCCCTTCCTGGCGACCGTTCCCGCTCCACTTCCCACTGATGCCGGATCCACCGGTCACCCCGACCAACCCATCGACGACGAGGACCCTGCGGTGGTTCCTGAAATTGACGCGGTCGAGGGCGAAGGGGCTCAGCGGCCGATATGTCTCGACGCGGCAGCCGGCTTCTGTCATCGCGGCGCGATGCTCGGGCGGCATAGCGAGCGTGCCCACCGCGTCGAGCAACACGCTGACCTTCACACCCGCACGGCAGCGCTCCGCGAGCGCGCTCGCGACGTCTCTTGCCGGCTTGCCGTCCTCGAAGACGTACTGGGCGTAGGTGATCGTCCGCTTGGCCTTGCGGATGGCGGCCAGCTTGGCCGGAAAGATCTCCTCGCCGTTCAGGAGGATGCTCACCCGGTTGCCGCCGACCACGCCGGTCCCTGTATAGGCGCCGAGAGTTGCCGCGAACGAGGGCTGTTTCACTTCGAGCGCGGGAAGCTCGAGGTGGGGCGAGACACGCGCGCACGCGGCTACGAAGACGAGCATCAGGGCGAGTCCGAGCCGTATCGGCCGACGGCGCACGCCCGTGAAGAATTCAAGCATGAGGGTCTCCCTCGTTGATTTCGACCTCTGAGTCTCGACCTCTGAGTCTCGACGACAGAACAAGCAAGCTGAATACCAGGTGTCATGCAGGTGTGAGTGGCGGTCCGAGCCCGACTCGTCAGGTAGGATCTACTCTACGACCGAGTAAGTTCTACCCCTCCCCAGCGGTCAACGATGGCTTCGTCCACCGTGCTGGCAAGGAAGTGCTGGGAAGACCGCACGTTGCGGCGCTGGCAAGGTCATTGCTTTTCAGAGGCGATCGGACGAAGTTGGGGCCGGCGTGGAGCCGAGTCTCCTACAGAGGACCGACAGACCAGAGGAGGACCGAATAATGCGTGACCACTTCAAGACAGGGGCCGCGCTCTTGGCCGCCGTACTCCTGGCAGTGCCGCTGAGCGCCGGTGCCCAGAGCAAGATGGACAAGGCTCAGGAAAAGGTCAAGGAGACCGCGCAGGACGTGAAGGGCGTGGGCAGCGACAGCTGGATCACCTCCAAGACCAAGATCGCGCTCTTCTCGGACGGGCGGGTCAAGGGCCGCGAGGTGAGCGTCGAGACGACGAAGGGCGAAGTCTTCTTGCGCGGCAAGGTCGACAGCGAAGAGGCTAAGAGCGCCGCCATGGACGTCGTCAAGGGGATCGAGGGCGTCAAAAACGTGAAGAACGATCTTCAGGTCGTGCCGCCGGCGGCTCGGAAGGCCGTCACGGCGGACGACAAGGCGATTACCAAGGCTGTCGAGTCCCGCTTCTCCAAGGACGCGCAGCTGAAGAAGATCGACGTGCGCACCGACGCCGGCGTGGTCGTGCTGACCGGCGAGGTGCCGAGCATCTCGGTGAGCGCCAGGGCGTCGGAGATGGCCTATCGGGTCAACGGCGTCAAGGCGGTGACGAACGAGCTGCGGGTGGCCCAGGCGAAGGCCAACTAGCCTTCGCGTCGGTTTCACGCACGAACGAGAGCGAGCGGCTCCAGGAGTTCGCGGAGCCGCTCGCTCTCTCTGCGTGCGCGACTTACCGCCGAGGCGACTTGCGGACGGTCCTCGAGGCGCTCGGCCAGGATGAGCCGGAGAAGGCCGAGCGTGGGAGCTGACGCCGTCGTCGCCCGCCGGGGATGAACGGACGCGGCTGAATCCTGCTAGAGTTTGAACTTGTGGGAGTCGTGCGCCGTGTCGTCCGCGCGTGCGCGTTCACCGTCCTGGTGCCGGTCGCGGCCTGCGCCGCTGCGCCCACGCTGACCGGTCCGGCCGCCGAGGCGTGGACGAACCTCACCAATTTTCACGAGGATCCCGCCAGGCTCGATCGCGCCCGTGACCTTCTCCAGAGCGAGGTCGAGCGGACGCCGACGCTGGAGACGCTCGTCCTCCTGTCCTGGGCCCACCTCGCGTGGGCCGACTACCGCGCCACGACCCCGGAGGCGAAGCTTGCCAGTTACGAGCGGGGTCGCGACGTCGCCCAGCGCGCCATCGAGCTGGCGCCGCGAAGCCCGGACGCGCACTTCTGGTATGCCGCGAACCTCGGCCGCTGGGCGATCGCGAGGGGGAAGCTTCACGCCGCCTTCCTCATTTCCACGCTGAAAGCGGAGATCCAGACGATTCTCGAGCTCGATCCCAATCACGTCCCCGGTTTGGCGATGGCCGGCTCGTTCTACCTCGAGATGCCCGGAATGTTCGGCGGCGACGTCCCGCGCGCCGAAGGGTACTTCAGAAGGGCGCTCGCGCTCGACGCGCACTTCACGCGTGCCCGCGTGGAGCTCGCCCGCTGTCTCATCCAGCAGGGCCGCTACGGAGAGGCGCGCGAGGAGCTGCAACGTGTCGTTGACGAGGAGCGGCCCAGCTACCGCGCCGACTGGGTCGTGAGACACCGCCCCACCGCTCAGCGGCTGCTGGGAGAAATTCGGGCCAAGTCCTAGACCGGCGACCCGGATGGCCACCGACGACCGCACCGACGTGCTCGTGATCGGCGCCGGCGCGGCCGGCGCCGCCGTCGCCTGGCGGCTCGCGCGCGCCGGCATCGGCGTGGCGTGCCTGGAGCAAGGCGACTGGGTCGATCCCCGAGCCTATCCTCACTGGCGGGCCGACTGGGAGCTCCACCGGCACACCGACTGGAGCGCCGAGCCCAACGTGCGGCGGCTACCTCAGGACTATCCAGTCAACGACAGCGCCTCGTCGATCTCGCCGCTGATGTACAACGCCGTGGGCGGGAGCACGATCCACTGGAGCGCGCACTTCCCGCGCTTCCGCCCGTCGGACTTTCGCGTCCGCAGCCTCGACGGCGTGGCCGACGATTGGCCGATCGACTATGCCACCCTCGAGCCCTTCTTCGACCTGAACGACCGCATGATGGGCGTGGCCGGGATTACGGGCGATCCCGCCTATCCCCCGAAGTCGCCCCGCCAGACACCGCCGATCCCGCTCGACACGCTCGGGGTGACCATGGCCCGGGGATTCGACCGCCTGGGCTGGCACTGGTGGCCGTCGGACAGCGCTATCCTCACGCGTGACTACGACGGCCGCCGCGCGTGCGTCAACTGCGGCCCCTGCGACCTGGGCTGCCCGATCGGCGCCAAGGCGAGCACCGACGTCACCTATTGGCCGAAGGCGCTCGCGTCAGGTGCGCGCCTCGTCACGCGCGCCCGCGTGCGCGAGATCACGCTCGGGCCGGACGGACTCGCCGACGGCGCGGTCTACTACGACCGCGAGGGGCGCGTGCACGAGCAGAAGGCGCGTGCGGTGGTGCTGGCCGCCAACGGGATCGGCACGCCACGACTCCTGCTGAACTCGCGTTCGGCACGGTTCCCCGACGGGCTCGCGAATCGCAGCGGGCTGGTCGGCCGGAATCTCATGTTCCATCCCTATGCGATGGTGCGCGGCGTCTTCGATCGGCCGCTCGGCGGCCACCGCGGCCCGATCGGCTGCAGCATCATCGGCCAGGAGTTCTACGAGACCGACCCCTCGCGCGGCTTCGTGCGCGGCTACTCGTTTCAGGTGGCCCGCGGGCTCTCGCCGATCGCCTCGGCCTCCGGCGGATCGGTCGGTGACCGCGTGCCCTGGGGCCGGGAGCACCGGCGGGCGTACGACGAGCGCTTCGACCGTACGATCATGGTCGCCATCATCGGCGAAGACCTGCCCGAGCCGGCGAACCGCGTGGACCTCGATCCGGCGCTCGCCGACAGCCATGGAATCCCCGCGCCCCGCGTGTCGTACACCCTGAGCGAGAACAGCCGGCGCATGCTCGATCACGGCATCGCGCGCGCGCGCGAGGCACTGGAAGCGGCCGGCGCTCGCGAGGTTGCCTTCAATCCTCTCCTGCGAGCTGGAGGCTGGCACCTCATGGGCACGGCGCGCATGGGGCGCAACCCGGCCACCTCGGTGATCGACGCCGAGGGGCGGTGCCACGACGTGCCCAATCTCTACATCGTGGATGGGAGCACCATGGTGACCTGTGGCGGCGTGAACCCCACCTCGACGATCCAGGCCGTGGCGCTCTACATCGCCGACGGGATCATCCGGAGGCGCGCATGACCCCGGGGGCGCTCGCTGAGAGGCGGGACCTCCTGATCCTTGTCCTCGATTCGCTGGTCCCGGCAAGCGCCGAATTCCCGGGGGCAGGTGTGGTGGCGCTCGACCACGTCCTCGCGGTGGCCGCGGCGTCCGCCGACCTCGAGTCGCTGCTCTCTCGTGGGCTCCAGGTGGTGGAGGAGGCGGCGCGGGCTAACGGCGTCAGCGGCTTCGCTCAGGCCAGCCCGGACGATCGCGAGAGCGTGCTCCGCCAGGTCGAGCGGTCACACGCCGATTTCTTTGAGGCGCTCGTGCGTCACACGTACGATGGGTACTATGGCCACGCCGTGGTCGTCACACGACTCGGGCTCGATCCCGGACCGCTCCACCCGCGCGGTCACCGGATCGAAGCAGCAGACCTTCCCGATCTTTCGCGCGTCACCGCTCGTGGGCCGATCTACCGCCAGGCGTAGGGCCGTCAGACGCCGGCTGACAGCCGCGCCGGCGTCACCGTCTGTCGACATTGACGGTCGGGGAGCGCGTCTCTAGACTCCCTCGAGGGGGAACGTGTCATGCCCGGACCAGACCTCCAGGTCAGGCGGTGGAAGCGCGTCGAGTACGAGCGGCTGGTCGACAAGGGAGTCTTCGAGCCGGGCGAGCGCGTCGAGCTGATCGACGGCCTGCTGGTAGTGGCCGAGCCCCAAAGCTCGCCGCACTACACCGCGATCAGGCTCGTCGAGCGGGCACTCGCGCGCGCCTTCGGCGAGGGCTGGGATGTCCGTACCCAGGCGCCGATCGCGCTCGACGACGATTCGGAGCCCGAGCCGGACGTAGCGGTCGTCCGCGGAGAGCTGCGCGACTACGTCGAGGCGCATCCCGCCGATCCGGTGCTGGTGGTGGAAGTCGCGCTCACGAGCCTTGCTTCCGACCGCGCGCACAAGTCGAGCCTCTATGCCCGTGCCGGCCGTCCGGAGTACTGGATCGTCAACCTGGTCGACCGCGTGCTCGAGGTGTACCGGGAGCCCGTAGCATCACCTTCGGCCCCGTACGGATGGGACTACGGCACGATGGAGGCGCTGGGCCCCAGCGACAGTGTGTCTCCGCTCACCGCTCCCGCCGCTCGGATCGCCGTCGCCGATCTCCTGCCGTGACCCGCGACAACGCACCGCCCGGGCCCGTATCATGAGGCCGAGAGCGTCATGCGGTGAGCCGGCGAGGGAGTCATGGGGGTGAACCAATGAGCAGACCGACCGGACGCATCCACGAGCTGGAGCATCACACCGCGGACCGAGCGACGACGCGGCCCGTGGTCTCGGGCACTCAGGGCGTCGTCTCGGCGGGCCATCCGCTGGTGTCGATGGCCGGCATGCGCATGCTGCTCTCGGGCGGCAACGCGTTCGACGCCGTCGTGGCCGCGGGATTCGCCGCCGCCGTGGTCGAGCCGACAGCGTCCTACACGCTGTGCGGCGAGTGTGTGGCGCTCATCTACGACGCTCGAAAGCGGGAAACCTTCGCGGTGAGCGGCCAGGGGACGGCGCCGGCCCTCGCGACGCTCGAGTTCTTTCGCGGGCGGCGGCTCGACCGTATCCCGACCGGGCCGGGACCGGAGGCTCATCTGTCGTTCACCGTTCCCGGAGCCGTCGACGCGTATCTGACCGTGCTCGAAACGCATGGCACGAAGACCGTGAGCGAGGTGCTGGCGCCGGCGCTCAACTACGCCGAGCGCGGCTTTCCGATGTACGAGCACATGCACCGCCTGCTCGCGATCCCGGAGAGCCGGAGCCAGTTCGACATCTATCCGCCCGGCGGCACCGCGGTGTTCTACCCGGGCGGTCGAGTGCCCGAGGTCGGCGACCTGTTCGTGCAGGAGGCGCTCGGCGGCACGCTCCGCCGGCTCGTCGAGGCCGACAGCCGGGGCCGCGGCCATCGAGCCGCCGGCATCGCCGCCGCGCGTGCGCGCTTCTACCGCGGCGACATCGCCGCGACCATCGGCGCCTTCTCCGAGCGCTTGGGGGGCCTCCTGCGCGCTTCCGATCTGGCCGGATACCGGACACGGCTCGAGCCGCCGCTACGGACGACCTTCGCGGGGCGGGAGATCCTCGGGCAGTCCGCGTGGACACAGGGACCGGTGCTCATGCAAGCCCTCGGCATGCTCGCGACCTTCGATCTGCGCGCGCTCAAGCACAACTCGGCACGGTACATCCACGTGGTGTCGGAGGCGCTCAAGCTCGCATTCGCGGATCGCGAACGGCACTACGGAGACCGCGAGGACGCTCTCGCGTCAGTCGCCGGGCTGCTCGCTCCCGCATATCTTCAAGGAAGGGCGGCACTCATCCGCATGGACCGTGCAACGCCCGAGGCGCCGCCGCCGGGCGACCCGCGATCCCGCGACGGCGCGTCACGAGGCGTGGGCGCGACGTCGGGCGTTCGGGCCTCCGGGGCTGCCGCGGCCGGGGCAGCCGCCGATGGGACGACGCACATCGCCGCGATCGATCGCGACGGCAACATGATCTGTCTGACGCCGAGCGGTGGCGTGTTCAGGAAGTCGGCGTTCGCTCCCGAGCTCGGGTGCACGCTCAGCACGCGCAGCGAAATGTTCGTCCTCGAGGAGGATCACCCGAATGCCCTCGCCCCTGGTAAGCGGCCGCGCACCACGCTCGTGAGCTACCTGATCTCTGAGGGTGGCGTGCCCACGATGACGGTCGGTTGTCCGGGGGGCGACGATCAGACCCAGGCCGACCTGCAGCTCGTCCTGAATTTGTTGATCTTCGGGATGAACCCTCAGCAGGCCGTGGAGGCCCCGCGCTTCTCGACCCAGACCCTGGTCAACTCGTTCTATCCGCGCGTCTACCGGCCCGGGCAGCTCAACGTCGAGCCGGGGATTCCCGAGAGCACCCGCGCGGAGCTGACCGCACTCGGCCACACGGTCACCGAGATCGGAGCCTGCGGCAACGGCGCGGTGGTGACCCGTCGTGATCCGGAGACCGGTGTGCTCTCGGCGGGGGCCGATCCGCGCCGCCCGACCTATGCCCTCGCCTGGTAGATTCGGCGGTGGCTCCTGACGTCTGAGAGGAGGCGAAGATGAGCAGCACAGCGAGGCCGCCGTTTCGCGCCGATCATGTCGGTAGCCTCCTGCGGCCGGCCGAGCTGCAGCACGCGCGGGCCCGCGCAGCCCGGGGCGAGATCGACCGCGCCGCGCTCCGTACCGTGGAGGACCAGTCGATCCGCGGTGCCATCGCGCTCCAGGAGTCGGTCGGCCTTCAGTCCATCACCGACGGGGAGTTCCGGCGGGACTGGTGGCACATCGATTTCCTGCGCGGCTTCGACGGTGTCGAGACGTCCACCCAGAGCTTCGGAGTGAAATTCGAGGGTGCGGACGAGCAGCCGCCGCTCATGAAGGTGACCGGTAAGATCCGGCGTACGAAGCCGAGCATGCTCGACCACTTCACCTTTCTCAAGGCGGCCACGACACGCACGGCGAAGTTCTGCCTGCCGTCTCCGGTCATGCTGCACGCCCGCGGCGACCGGCCGACGCTCCAGACCACCTACCCGGACCTCGGCGAGTTCTGGGCGGATCTGACCGCCGCGTACCGGGAGGAGATTCGCGCGCTGTGCCAGGCCGGCTGCACATACCTGCAGATCGACGACACCACCGTCGCGATGATGTGCGACCCCAAGGTGAGGGCGCAGGTCAAGAAGCTCGGCGACGATCCCGACAGATTGCCGGCCACCTACGCGGACGTGGTCAATGCCGTCCTCCGCGACGTCCCGCGTGACGTCACCGTCGCCATCCACACCTGCCGCGGAAACTTCAAGAGCACCTGGATGGCGAGCGGCGGCTACGACCCGGTCGCCGAGACCGTGTTCACCCGATTGAACGTGAATGCGTTTTTCCTCGAGTACGACACGGACCGCGCGGGGGGCTTCGAGCCGCTCAGGTTCGTGCCGAAGGGGAAGACGGTGGTGCTCGGGCTGATCAGCTCGAAAGTCCCCGAGCTCGAGAGGAAGGACGATCTCAAGCGGCGCATCGAGACGGCGGCGAAGTACGTGCCGCTGGAGAACCTCTGCCTGAGCCCGCAGTGTGGGTTCTCGAGCACGCACCACGGCAACAAGATCACCGTCGACGACCAGCGGCGCAAGCTCGGGCTGGCGCTCGAGGTCGCGCGGGACGTGTGGGGCTCCGTGTAGCGCTGCGTCGGCCGGCCCCGCTCGCCCTGTTGCGCGGGCGTCGGTGGAACACATGGTCTTAACAGAGTCCGCGCCTGAGGCGCCAAGGCCCTCGGCGTGCCGGTGACGGAGCCGTTGGAATGACTGACGACGAAGCAAAGGGTGTGGCAGCCGATATCGAAGCGTTCAGGAAGGAATACCCTGCCTGGACGTCGTGGAGCACCACGCGGAGGCTCGATTGGTTTTCGCTGTGGCTGCGGGCGCGGTATGCGGCCCGCCCGCAGGACCGTGAAGCGGCCGCGCAGAGGCTGTTGGACGAACTGATGTGCTAAAAAGCGCCCCCGGCCGCCTGCGCCAGGCGGGTATCAGCAACCGGCGGCAATCGAGCTACCAGCGGCGGATGTCGAGCCTGCTGGCGGGGCGGGAGTGATGGCAGAGCACCAGGAGATCATCGAATACCTCAAGGCCTCATTCCCAGCCGCCCAGGTGCTCCCACCACGGGACTATGCAACCAGTGTCGCGCCCGTATTCCCCGTGATTGAGGGGCATGTCGAGCACCAGCTCGAAATCGCCCGACCCCTCTTGGACGACCTGAAGGGGCACACCGTCGTTCGCATGCTGAGCACGAACCGCGTCGCCGAGACGATGCGTGATCAGCCGGGCAAGCGGGTCGTGCTTGACCGAGATCGGTGCGGCGAGCTGCTCGTCGAGATCAATCCGCTCAGGAAAGCCTGATCCGCCCCGACCGCATGTCGGTGCCCCCATCTCAACGAAAGGCCGGCATGACCTCGCGGGCGAAGCGCTCCATGGAGCGCATCACGCGCGCGTGCTCGAGGTCCCCGAACCAGAAGCTGCAGTTGAAGTGCGTGATACCGACGAGCTCCTCGATGCGTTTGATCTGGCGGATGCACGTGTCCGGCGTCCCGATGACCAGGAAGCGGTCCAGCAGATCGTCGGTGTCGGGCTCCTTCGGGGCCGGCACCGGGATGGCGCGGCCCCGCTCCACGCGCTCGTACTGGTTTCGCAGGGAGAGCGTCACCCGCATGTTCCAGCGCGCCTCCTCGGCCGCCGCCCGCGCGTCGGCCTGGCTCTCCGCCACGTAGACCGCCCGCTGCACGCCGACCCGGAGAGGGTGCGGGGGCTTGAACTCGGCGACGAGGCGGTCGAAGAGCCGGCGGAACTCCGCCATCCGCTCGACGGGAACGCCGAAACCGCCGGTGAGCACGTTGAAGCCGCGGCGCACGGCCGCCTCCACCGACTCCGGGCTCTGCGCCGTCATCCAGATCGGTGGGCGGGGTTGCTGGAGCGGCTGCGGGAACACCGTGGTCTCCGGGATCTTGAAGAGCTTCCCGTCGTAGCTGAAGGGCTGGCCGCTAAACGCCTTCAGGATAATGTCGATCGACTCCTCCCAGCGCGCGCGGCCGCTCTCCAGGTCGAGGCCGAAACGCTCGAACTCGTAGGGCTGGTAACCGCGCCCGAGTCCGACGTCGAGGCGCCCGCCGGACAAGAGATCCAGCGTCGCGATCTCCTCGGCGATGACCAGCGGATGATGCAGCGGCACCACGATGACGGCCGTGCCCACGCGGAGCCGCGTCGTCTTCGCCGCGATGTAGGTCGCGAGCTGGGCCGGGCGCGAGAGGTACCCGTAGGTCGAGAAGTGGTGCTCGGCGAGCCATACGTTGCCGAAGCCGAGCGTCTCGGCCGCCTGAGCGATCTCGACGCCGCGCGCGTAGATCTCCTGCGAGGAGCGCGCCGACGGCGATTGCATCAGCAGGAACGTTCCGAAGTTCATGGTCTCTTTCGAACACGATACCAGGGGTGTGGCTGGCCCGGAACGTTCATACGTAACGTGTAGACCGAGGTGCGGGCGGTGAAGAACAACGTACGGAGGTCGGGGCCGCCGAAGGCGAGGTTGGCGGGGACCTCCGGCGTGCGAATGATCCCGAGCCGGGTGCCGTCAGGCGCGAAGACCCAGGTGCCGCCCGGGCCGGTGCAAAAGACACGGCCCTCGACGTCCACCTTCATGCCGTCGGGGACGCCGTCGGTCTCGTCGGAGGACATGTCGGCGAAGATACGGCGCCGCACGAACCCGCCGCCGGCATCCAGCTCGAGCGCGTGGATGTACTGGGTCCAGCGCGTGTTGGCCACGTAGAGCACGCGCTCATCCGGCGAGAAGGCGAGCCCGTTCGGGTATTCGCAGTCCGCCACCAGCGTGGTCGTCCCGTCCGGGGCGATGCGATAGACACCCGCGGACGCCAGCTCGCGCTCGGGGAGCGGGACGCGCAGGCCCGGATCGGTGAAGTAGATGCTCCCGTCGGACTTGCACACCACGTCGTTGGGGCGATTCAGCCGCTTGCCCTCGAAGCGATCCATCAAGATCTCGCTCGGCCCGCCGGCGGACCAGCGCGTGACGCGACGGTTGCCGCCCTCGCAGATGACCAGCCGGCCCTGCAGATCGAACGTCGTCCCGTTGCCCTCGCCGGTGTTCGCCCGCACGAGCTCCGGCTCCTTGCCGGGCGTCAGGCGGTGCAGGTTGCTCCGCCGGATGTCGACGAAATAATAGAAGCCGTCGGGATGCCACAGCGGGCCTTCCGTGAAGACGAACCCCGTGGCCAGTCGTTCCGCCTTGCTCGTCTCGAGGATTCCGGACAGCGCGTCGCTCATGGTGTCAGGTACCTCGCTTTCCCGTCCGGAGCTCGACGCCGGCCCGCTCTTCCTGGAGGCGGAAGAACGTCATCGAGTCCTTCTCGCCCCAGCCGCGCCGTAGCGCCTCCTCCAGCTGTTGCTCGGCCAGTGCCGCGATCATCATGGGCACGTGATACTCCCGGCCGAGCTCGGTGGCCAGCCCCACGTCCTTGCGCAGGAGCCTGAGCGCGAAGTTCACATTGTCGTAGGCACCCGGGAACACGGTGTTGGGAATCATGTCCTTGAGCACGCGCCCC